>JAEEIT010000023.1 GCA_016281535.1 Clostridia bacterium
ACAGAGGAAGCCGAGCAGATCGAATAGATGCCCAGATTCGAAATAAAGGAGATGCAGACTCCGTACAGAATGCCCGGCACCCAAATCCCGTTAAAGATCTTCCGCATCTTCTTATCGTCATAAAGAAGTGCGCAGAACGGAGCCAGAATATTGACCGGGAAGAGAACACGGTTCAGGGGATAGCTGTTTATCTCCGAATTTCTTCCTATGACCGCCATCTCGACGATCAGACCGGTCACCAGCACAGATGCGCCGATAAGGAGATGTTCTTTCTTCTTAAGCAGTTCAGGACTCAAATATGTTATGAGAGTAAGAAGGATCACACCGACATAGACCACACCTGCGAACGGAGCCATCTCGAGAATATGGAAGACATAGGAGATCAGGATAAGTCCCGGGTTAAATGCCGGATGCTCCGGATCATCCAGTACATGTGTCGCATTCGAGAGGATCTCCGAAAGAGACGCACGGGACAGAAGGAACAGGAAGAATGCAGCAGCCATAACCGCACATCCTACAGTGAACCAGAGCCATTCCTTCGCATTTTTCTTAAAGATCACGATCACACTATAAAGCAGATAGAGAGCAAGAAGTGCCGGACAGCACAGTACAGCTCCTGCAAAAAAGAAGCCTGCGATCCCCAGCTGCAGGGGACGCTTCTTTTCCGCCGTTAGAATCAGGATCAGTGCGACGTGAAGGCATATGAGTGCAATCGAATTATAGTTAAAATTCTGCTGAAGAAGCGGGCAGAACAGGAAATAGACAATAGCCGCTACCCCTGCGCCGGACTTCGTATATTTCCGTGTGCGCAGATAGATGAAAATGCTGACGATGGCCTGAACGATTATATAGGCATGCCTGAAAAAGAGGATCATGCCTTCGTTACTTCTGCGGAACAGATGAAACAGCACAAACAACGGCTGGATCAGAAAGAAAGTAAACTGCGAGGCATGCCACTCATGTACCAGCATCGCATTTCCCCGATAGATCTTGTCGCCCAGAGACAGGAAAAAGGCTTCATCTACCACACCCATGCCATATCGGGACCGTATCCACGCAAGGATCACGCAGACGAACAGTCCGAGAAGGAAAATGTAATCCGCTCTTTCGAATCTTCCGCGCTTCTCTTCCATGGATACTCCTGCCGATCAGAGATATCGGATCAATTCTTCCCGAACCGCATCCATCCGCACATCCGAGATACCGAAATCCATTCTCTTGTAGTTCCAGGCAGAACGGCCGATGCTGTACTTTCTGAACACCTGATTGATCATGGAGAACCACTTCACCACATCCACAGGATCTACCCGGTCGATGACTCCGTACTCGCCACAGTAGAGGGCAACATTCCGCTCCTGCGCTACCGAAACCGCCTCAGCGAAGATCTTCTCGAAGTATTCTGCCGACAATGTATCCTCCGGAGCAAAGCCCTTAAATCCGGTAGTGACCTGCTGAAGATTCTTCACACCGGCCTCTTCCATCTCACCATACGGCGCATCGATGCGGATGCGGAAAGATGTGTCCATCGTAGGGATCCACGGTGCTCCCTGATGAGTAAAGATCAGCGGCTCGTAGCAGTGGAAATTGTAGATAATATTCTCATCATAGGGCATCGCCAGATCTTTAACCGAGTCAACGCTGTTGTTCCAGTAACCGCCGACCAGGATCCGGATCGTAGGAGAGATCTTCCGGATACGGCGGATGCACTCATAAGAAATCTCATTCCACAGATCACAATAGGACTTATCCGTCACTTCATTAAGAAGCTCGAAAGCCACCCGTTCTTCATATTTACCGAAGCGCTCCGCGACTCTCTCCCACAGTGCGAAGAATCGCTGCTGAAGCTTCTCACTCTCGAAGAAGCCGGCTTCTCCATGGGCGTCATCGAAGGAATATCCCATCGTCTTATGCAGGTCCAGAATAAGGTTCAGCCCGTACTTCCCGCACCAGTCGATGGCATCCTGAATGTGGCCGTAACCACTCTCTACGGGATTTCCTTCCTTATCCTCGATCAGTTCGTAATCGAAAGGAAGCCGGACATGGTCCATGCCCCACCCGGCAATGGTCTCGATATCTTTCTCAACGATAAAAGAACTATATGTTTCTTCGGTGTCATCACACTGCGACAGCCAGCCGCCCAGATTCACACCTTTCTGGTAACCTTCCCACTTTTTCACGGCTCATACTCTCCTGTCAAGAACTAATATTCATTATAGCAGAGTTTCCTGTTCTTCTGATATAATTTCTTACGTAAAGGGGTAGTGTTCGTGATCGAGAAATCAGTTCTGGAGAATAAGAAAAACAGAAACAGGCAAGGGCCGGATGTAAGGCCTGTCTTTTCATTCATCGCCGTGATAGCTGCGCTTGTCGTGATCTTTGCCATGACCGGCGTATCTCCCTTCGGCCCGCGCTCCGTTCTCGTTTCGGATCTGTCCGCACAGTACGCCCCTTATCTGGCAACACTGCGAAGCAAGCTTCTGTCCGGCCGGTCTCTTACCTACTCTTTCGAGATCGGCATGGGGAAGAACTTCATGGGGATCCTCGCCTACTATCTATCGAGTCCGCTGAATCTTCTTGCGCTTCTTTTTCCGGTCAGCCACATCTCGGAGACAGTTCTTCTCCTCATCACACTCAAGCTCTCATTCGCCGGTGCCTTCATGACGTCCTATCTCGATCACAGATTTCAGAGCAGGTCGAAAATGAGCATTCTCTTCGGCATGATCTATGCGTTGTGTTCTTTTGCCATGTCATTTATATTCAACTTCATATGGCTCGATGGCTTCGCCCTGCTGCCACTTCTCATCCTGGTGACGGACGATTTCCGAAAGAGCATAAAGAACGCCTGGAAGCTTCTTACAGTACTGATCGTGCTGTTTCTATCCGGATATTACATGGCATACATGACCGGTCTTTTCTCCTTCTTCTATCTTCTGGCTGTTCTGGAATACGAACAGCATAAAGCCAAAGATACGGAAGGAGCGGAACGGAAAAATCCCCCTTCATCCGGAAAAACAGTCGGATTATTCATTCTCATTGCAATCATCGCGGCCTCGATCTGCGCGGTCCTTCTGGTCCCCGCCGGTCTGGATACACTCCGCAACGGAGATCAGTCGTCTTCTTTCTCGGTATCGATGGATCCGAAGTTCCCGATCATCAAATTACTTCCTCAGATTTTCCTCGGGAAGCTTACGAATATCTCCACCAAC
>JAEEIT010000191.1 GCA_016281535.1 Clostridia bacterium
CCCGGATTCTGTGATCACGGTAGAAAGGTAAGGTGGAGACATGGCAAAAAGAGTATTGATGAAAGGTAATGAGGTAATCGCAGAAGCGGCGATCCGTGCAGGATGCCGTCATTATTTCGGTTACCCGATCACACCTCAGACTGAGGTCATGCACTACATGGCCCGTGAGATGGTAAAGCACGGCGGTACATTCGTACAGGCTGAGAGTGAAGTTGCTGCGATCAACATGGTATATGGTGCTGCGGCAACAGGAGAGAGAGTACTCACATCCTCTTCCTCTCCGGGAATCTCCCTCAAGCAGGAAGGTATCTCCTATATTGCCGGTGCCGAACTTCCGGCAGTAGTCGTAAACATCATGCGTGGCGGTCCTGGACTTGGCGGTATTCTTCCGTCCCAGGGTGACTATTTCCAGGCAACAAAGGGCGGCGGACACGGTGATTACAGAAACCTCGTTATCGCACCTGCTTCCGTTCAGGAGCTTTATGAGCTGACAGTTAAGTCCTTCGATCTTGCGGATAAGTACAGAATGGTCTGCATGATCTTAGGTGACGGTACCATCGGTCAGATGATGGAGCCGGTTGCTTTTAAAGAGAAGGAAGATACTGAAGAAGTAGCTAAGCCGTGGGCAACTACAGGTATGCACGGCCGTGAGAAGCACAATACGATCACATCTATCTACATCGATCCGGATGATCTTGAAGCAAAGAACAGAGAGCTTCAGGAGAAGTACCGCGAGATCGAGGAGAAGGAAGTTATGTTTGAGTCTTCCAACCTCGATGATGCAGAGATCGTTATCGCTGCTTATGGTACATGTAGCCGTATCTGCAAGAATGTTATCCGTCAGGCTGCTGAGCTTGGCATCAAGGTCGGCATGGTCCGTCCGATCACTCTGTGGCCTTTCCCGAGCAAGGAGTTTGCACGCGTCGCAGACATGCCGAGCGTAAAGGGATTCCTCGATGTGGAGCTTTCTTCCGGTCAGATGATCGAAGATGTACGTCTTGCTGTTAACGGCAAGAAGCCGGTTTATTTCCATGGTCGTATGGGTGGTAACCTGCCGACTCAGAAAGAGATCCTGGATGAGATCGTAAAGATTCATAAGGGGGAGATGTAAGATGGCAGTTGTATTTCAGAAAACAAAAGGTCTGACCGATAAGCCGTTCCATTACTGCCCGGGTTGTATGCACGGTATCATTCACCGCCTGATCGCGGAAGTGATGGAGGAGATGGATATCATTGACAAGACCATCGGTGTGGCATCTGTAGGATGCACATATAATAACTACGACTATTTTTCTTGTGATATGGTCCAGGCGGCACATGGCCGTGCTCCGGCCGTAGCCACAGGTATCAAGCGCTGCAAACCGGAAGAAATGGTCTTCACCTACCAGGGCGATGGTGACCTTGCTTCTATCGGTACCGCTGAGATCGTTCATGCGGCAGCCCGTGGCGAGAAGATCTGCACATTCTTCGTAAATAATGCCGTTTACGGTATGACTTCCGGTCAGATGGCTCCGACCACTCTCCTGGGTCAGGTTACAACGACCTCTCCTCTGGGACGTGATGCCGAGACACGTGGTTATCCGATCAATGTCAGCGAGATGCTGGCGACCCTTACCGGTGCGGTGTACATCGAGCGTGTGGCACTCTTCGATTATAAGCACATCCAGCAGGCGAAGAAGGCGATCGCTAAGGCGTTCCGCGTGCAGCAGCAGGGTCTGGGCTTCGCGATGGTAGAGTTCCTTTCCACTTGCCCGACCAACTGGGGTAAAGAACCGGTCGAGGCACTTGAATGGTGTAAAGAGAAGATGGTTCCGCAGTATCCGCTGGGCGTCTTCAAGGGACAGGATCTGGAGGTGTAATGATATGATCGATTTTTCTATTATTCTTGCCGGATTCGGTGGCCAGGGCGTCCTTTCTGCAGGTAAAATGGCTGCGGAGTCTGCCTTGATCGAGGGAAAGGAAGTATCCTGGTTTCCGTCCTATGGTCCGGAAATGCGTGGTGGTACTGCAAACTGCTCTGTGGTTATCTCCGATGAGCCGATCGGATCTCCGGTCATCAATGAGCCGGATGTCCTGATCGCACTGAACCAGCCTTCTCTGGAGAAATTCGAGGATACGCTGAAGCCGGGCGGAATCATTATCATCGACAGTTCGCTTGTCAAGGTAACACCGAAGCGTACTGACATCCGCTTCATCCCGATCAACTCGTCCGAGATCGCATCTGAACTGGGATCCATGGCGTATGCGACGATCGTGCTGCTGGGCTGTGTATCTGCGGCGACCGGTGCTTTTACCAGAGATTCTTTCGAAAAAGCACTGTATGATGTTCTTCCGGAGAGAAGACACCACATGATCCCGAACAACCTCAATGCATTTGATAAGGGTGCAGAGTTTGCAAAACAGTGAGCCATCGCAGTTTCTGCGAGTTGTTAACAAAATTTTAACAATCGCCCGATAACTTGATATTATGGGCAATAATTGTGACATGTGATAAAAGAGAGCCGAGGAATCGGCTCTCTTTTGTTAAAAATGCTAGAAAGCGTGAAAAGGTTGCGTTATAATAGGTGAAAAGAACGTTAGTGGGCGATTTATGCCCCTTTGAAGAGGAGACAATGATGGATCAAGCGTATCTTTTCAATACGGGCAAGGATTATAAGAGTTATAACTACCTCGGGTCCCGTCCTTTCGTGCGCGATAACGGGGAGAAGGGCTTCCTGTTCCGGGTGTGGGCGCCCCATGCGAAGGCGGTCAGTGTAGTCGGAGATTTTAACGACTGGAATCCGGAAGCTTATTACATGAATAAGGTCGGGGATTCGGGTATCTGGGAAGCCTATATCGTCGGGGCGAAGCAGTGGGACAGGTATAAGTACCATGTCTACGGAGCGGACGGATCGGAAGTAAATAAGGTCGATCCGTATGCGCGTCACTGTGAGACGAGACCGGCCGATGCATCTATCCTTTATGATCCGGATGATTACACCTGGCACGATGAGGCTTTCACAAGCAAGCGTGTCCATGCGTGCGCGCCGCGTCCGATCTCGATCTACGAAGTGCATCTGGGATCCTGGAAGAGGCATGAAGACGGTAATTTCATGAACTACCGTGAGATTGCGAAGGATCTGGCGAAGTATTGTAAGAAGATGGGGTACACGCATGTAGAGCTCATGCCGATCCTGGAGCATCCGCTGGATGATTCCTGGGGATATCAGGTCATATGCTACTATGCGGTGACCAGCCGGTTCGGCACACCTGCAGATTTTAAATTCTTCGTGGATCATCTCCATAAGAACGGAATCTCTATCATTCTCGACTGGGTACCGGCGCATTTCCCGAAGAATCAGGAAGGTCTGGTGCGCTTCGACGGTTCGGCCTGTTACGAGTACAAGGATCCGCGTATCGGCGAGCATAAGGAATGGGGCACATTCGTCTTCGATTATGCGAAGGCGGAGGTTCAGTCCTTCCTCATCAGTAATGCCGTGTTCTGGATCGAAGAATTCCATCTCGACGGTATCCGTATGGATGCGGTATCGAGCATGCTCTACCGTGATTATGGAAGAACGGAATATATTCCGAACATTTACGGTGGTACGGATAATCTCGAAGCAATCGATTTCATCCGGAATCTTAATACCATCATGTCGGAGAATTATCCGTATGTCATGATGATCGCCGAGGAGTCCACGGCATGGCCGAAGGTCTCCCATTCCGTCAATGATGGCGGACTAGGATTTACCCATAAGTGGAACATGGGATGGATGCACGATACTCTTGATTATTTCCAGACGGATTCGTATGCCAGAGAGTGGCATCACGATCAGTTCTGTTTCTCGATGATGTATGCATTCTCCGAGAACTTCATCCTGAGTCTGTCTCATGATGAAGTCGTACATGGCAAGAAGAGCCTGATCGATAAGATGCCCGGGGATAACTGGAGAAAATTCGCCAATCTCCGACTGATGTTCCTCTATATGATGGCACATCCGGGTGCGAAGCTTAACTTCATGGGTTCGGAGTTCGGTCAGTTTATCGAGTGGCGTTTCTATGAGCAGCTCGAGTGGTTCATGCTGCAGTATGAGTCGCATAAGCTGCTGCAGGATTTCGTCGCCGACCTGAATCACTTCTATATCAAGCATGCGCAGCTGTGGCAGGATGATCATTCCTGGGGCGGCTTCGAGTGGGTCGACGCTTCCGATGTGAAGAATAATGTTTTCGTGTTTAAGCGTAAGGGCGTGGCGAATCAGGAAGATATCTATGTGGCGCTGAACATGGTGCCGGTCCCGCTCGAGAATTACAATATCGGAGTAACGGAGAGCGGCAGATATAAGATCCTTATGAATACGGACGATATGAAGTACGGCGGATCCGGATATCCGGACGGCTCCGATAGTAAGGGTACCTTTAAGACGATCGATGAAGGCTGGAACGGCAAGCCGTGCCATATCTCGGTGAACCTGCCGCCTCTTGGTGGTATCTATTTCCAGAAGGTGAAATCTTCGTCGGCGAAGAAGTCGGCGAAGGCGGATGTGCCGAAGACGGCGAAAACAGCCACGGCGAAGACGAAGTCTACGAAGACGGTCTCGACGAAGGCGAAGTCTTCAAAAACAACGAAAACAACGAAAACAACGAAGAAAAACGAGATTAAATAAACGGAGGTTCTCATTATGGCGAAAGCGCAAGTAGTCGCAATGATTTTGGCAGGTGGACAGGGTTCCAGACTGGGCGTGTTGACAAAGAATATTGCCAAACCGGCCGTTCCTTTCGGAAGCCGTTATCGCATCATCGATTTTCCACTGTCGAATTGTGCAAACTCAGGAATTGAAACAGTTGGTGTTCTGACGCAGTATCAGCCTCTGGCGCTGAACACGTACATCGGTAACGGTCATCCGTGGGATCTTGACCGTAATAACGGAGGTGCATTCATCCTGCCGCCTTTCCAGAAGACGGGTAAGAGTGACTGGTATAAGGGTACGGCGAATGCGATCTACCAGAACCGTGATTTTATCGATGACTGCGAGCCGAAATATGTGCTGATCCTTTCCGGTGACCACATCTACAAGATGAACTACGCAGAGATGCTCCGTCAGCATATCGAGAATGAAGCGGATGCGACACTGGCGGTACTTGAAGTTCCGTGGGAAGAAGCATCCCGTTTCGGTATTCTCAATACGAAGGAAGGCACCGATATCATCACGGAGTTCGTTGAGAAGCCTGCCAAGCCGGAGAGCAATCTCGCTTCGATGGGTGTGTATATCTTCACGTGGGATGTGCTCCGCAAGGCGCTCATCGCGGATGAGGATGATCCGAAATCCAATAACGACTTCGGTAAGAATATTGTTCCGATGCTTCTCAATCAGGGCAGTAAGCTCTGCGCGTACCGATTCTCCGGTTATTGGAAGGATGTAGGAACGATCTCTTCGCTTTGGGAGTCGAATATGGATATCCTGGACCGTCCGCATGAGATCAATCTCATCGACCGTTCCTGGAGAATCTACAGCCGGAACCCGGTCAAGCCTTCCCAGTTCCTCGGTGACAGTGCCGAGGTCAGAGGTTCTGCACTTACGGACGGCTGCCAGATCTTCGGTTCTGTTCAGCATTCCGTTCTGTCGAATTCGGTTACAGTCGAGAAGGGTGCTTATGTTAAGGACTGTGTGCTTTTCCCGGGTGTTACCGTTAAGGCCGGCGCGCATCTGAACCGCTGCATCGTCGCCTCCGGAACGATCATTGGCGAGAATGTTAAGGCCGGATCGGATGTCAAGGGCAAGAGCCCGTATATCAACGAGAAGATCTGCCAGGAAGGTATCGTCGTGATCGAAGGTGGACTGAAGATCAAGGACGGCGCCGTGATCCCTGCAAATAGTCAGGTGGATAAAGATCTCAATGTTCCGGCGAAAGACAACGTGATCGAAGAAGTCTTTCGGGTATGACATGAAGTAGGGAGGAATAGAAAATGTTTATAGATGCAATGGGTTTGATCCTTGGTGATAATAAGAAGATAACGCTTGGAGAGCTCTCCAAGCCGAGAGCTCTCTCTGCGATCCCGTTCGGAGGAAGATACCGTATTATTGACTACATGCTCTCGAATATGGTGAACTCCGGGATCAAGAATATCGGTATCCACACCTATACGAAGTATAAATCTCTGATGGACCACCTCGGTACCGGTTCGTCCTGGGATCTGGACAGAAAGAATTCCGGCGGACTTCATATCCTGCCGCCGTATGTTAACTCCGAGGCGACCTCTGTACAGGGCGATGAAGAGATGGCCGGACTTCTGGATTTCGTACGTTCCAGTAAGGCTTCCTATGTGATCATGGCGGCCAGTAATGTGATCCTGAATACGAAGTTCAATGACTTCGTCGAAGATTTTAAGGCCTGCGGTGCGGATATTTCCGTTATGTATAACCGCGACGGCACGAAGTTCGGCGGACCGAATTACATTCTTGATGTCGACAGAAGAGGCTGGGTAAAGGATATGCTCTTCAATCCGGAGAAAAGTTCTTTTACCAAGAGCAGCATGGGTATTATCGTTATGCGGCGTGAGCTTCTGATCGACCTCATCGCGGAGATGATGGCAAGAGGCACGAATCATGTAGGTATCCATTCTTTCGTAAAGAAGTATGATACGCTCCGTGTGCACGCATATGAGTATAAGGGTCTGGTACTCCGTATCAATAATGTGCAGTCCTACTTTAATTCTTCGATGATGCTTCTGAATAACCAGGTCCGCGCGGAGCTGTTCTGGAACAATATTCCGATCTTCACGAAGGTTAAGGATGAGGCGCCGACGCTGTATTCCGATGACTGTAAGGTAACAGATGCGATCGTTTCCGATGGTTGCCGTATCTCCGGAACCGTTACCGAATCGATCCTGTTCCGTGGTGTTGCCGTCAGTAAGAACTGCACGATCAAGAACTGTGTGATCATGCAGGATGTGCATATTTCCGATAACTGCTATCTGGAGAATGTCATCCTCGATAAGAATTCAGTGGTCCGTCCGGGTATTAAGCTTGTAGGGCATAAGGATTATCCGGTCGTGATCGGTAAAGGAGCAATCGTATGAATCAAGTGAAAGTCCTGTTCGTATCCTCGGAGGTCTATCCGTTCGCCAAAGTCGGCGGACTTGCGGATGTGGTCGGCGCGCTGCCGGTCGAGCTTCAGCATCATCATTGTGATGCGAGAGTCATTATGCCGCTTTATAAGAGTGTCAAGGAGAAACAGACGCACAACCTCGATTTCATCGGGTGGAAGATGATCAAGATGGGCTGGAGATCCCTCTATGCCGGTCTTTATACACTGACGATGAATGGCGTGAAATTCTATTTCGTAGATAACGAGTACTATTTCAATTTCGATCAGGTTTATGTCGAGTATGTCTTTGATATCGAGCGTTTCTGCTTCTTCCAGAGAGCGGTGCTTGATTTCCTTGGTGACTTTATGGGATTTGAACCGGATGTCCTGCACTGCAATGACTGGCAGTCGGGCATGATGCCGCTCCTTCTCGAGGCGCACTACAAGAAGTATGGGTATCACACGAACATTAAGACGGTGTACACGATCCACAACTTGAAATATCAGGGTATTCATGGTATCGAAGTCATTCAGGATCTTCTCGATCTTCCGGGTGAGTATCTGACGGATGAACTGTCGATCAAGGATGGAGCGGTCAACTTCATGAAGGCCGGTATCGTTTACAGTAACTCGGTCACGACCGTATCTCCGACGTATGCATATGAGATCATGACCGACTATTACGGTGAGGGATTGAACCATACACTGCAGCGCTATGCGTATAAGGTCTCCGGTATCCTGAACGGTATTAATGCCGAGGAATATAACCCGAAGAAAGACGAGATGATCCCTGCCAAGTATTCCATCAAGGATTACGAGAAGGGAAAAGCACTGAACAAGAAATCTGTGCAGGAGCAGCTGGGACTTGAAGTGAACCCCGGCGCGCCGCTATGCACGATGATCTCCCGTCTGGTAGATCAGAAGGGCCTGGATCTTCTTCTGCGTGTCGTAGAGGAGATGCTCTATGACGGGATGCAGATCGTTGTTCTCGGTACGGGCGATGCCTACTACGAGCGCTCTCTTGCCGATATCGCATCGAGATACCCGGGTAAGATGTGTGCCTGCATTTCTTTCGATAATGGTCTGGCACATACGCTCTATGCCGGCTCGGATATTTTCCTGATGCCGTCGCTGTTTGAGCCTTGCGGACTTTCCCAGCTGATCGCCATGACTTACGGCACGATCCCGATCGTCCGTGAGACCGGCGGACTTCGTGATACTGTCATTCCGTATAACGAATTCACCGGTGAGGGGAATGGCTTCTCCTTCGCGAATATTAATGCACATGAGTTCCTGTTCGTAACGAAGTATGCCTGCGATCTGTACCGCCATAACAAGCCGGTATGGAATAAACTGATCGAAGAGGGCATGAAGGCGGACTATTCCTGGAAGCATTCCGCAGAAGAGTATGCCGGACTGTATTCCTTCATCACGGGTATTTCTATCGCGGAAGAGGAAGAGCCGGAGAAGAAGCCGCTGACACAGGAGATCCTTGATATGCCTTCGCCGAAGAAGACCGAGGCGAAGAAAACGGTGAAGAAAGAATCTGTGAAGAAGGAAGCACCTAAGAAGGAAGCGGCAAAGTCTGAGAAGAAAGAGGAGCCGAAGAAAGCTTCTGCGAAGAGCGAGACAAAGTCGGCTTCTAAGAAGGCTTCCTCGTCCGTTAAGAAGCCGTCTGCATCTGCGAAGGCTGCTAAACCTGCTTCTAAGAAGGCTTCTGATTCTTCTTCGAAAGAGACGGATAAGAACGGGAAATGACATCGCATATCGCCAACCATACAGACTGTGTAGTACATGCATCACGTCTTCCGGAATACCGCTTCCCCTTCGGAGCGCGCAAGACCGGTGATTATGTGGATCTGAGCATAGATGCAGCTGTAAAGGTGGATGAGATCGTTCTTTGTTATGCGTATGGTCTGTATGGACTCTCGTATAATGAGCTCCGACTCCGAAAATCTGAAACGGTCCCGGACCGGTGGTGTTGCCGTCTGCGCATGCCCGCCGAGCCGGGTCTTCTTTTCTACTGGTTCTGCCTGAGAAGCCGGCACGCCGATATCGAGTCCATTGTCGATCCGCAGTGCCATGATTATCTATATAGAA
Source organism: Clostridia bacterium (assembly GCA_016281535.1). GTDB lineage: Bacteria > Bacillota > Clostridia > Saccharofermentanales > Saccharofermentanaceae > Scatonaster. Next base: position 9,169 of record JAEEIT010000191.1, read on the forward strand.
ATTATGACGAGGG
>JAEEIT010000024.1 GCA_016281535.1 Clostridia bacterium
GGTCAGAGCCGTTCCGTGCTCCGCTGCCTGAAGATTACCCGGGCGAGCCTTCTCAAGGATCGCATCGATCAGTTCGAAATTATTCTTATTTGCTTCGGCATATGCCAGAGTTTCCTTGATTTCTTCATCATTGATAAACTCATCGGCGATCAATGATTTCGGGTCATACTTAAACATGTCTTATCCTTCTTTCTCATCCTTTACGGCTGAATATGTGGTCTTTACGCTGATATTCGGGAGACTTCCGATTTTCCCGGAAAGAGTCGCAATATCGTCCTGCGGCGCATCGATCACCACACTGATGATGTTGATCTTTCTGTTTCGATACGGGATCCCCATTCTTCCGACGATATACTGACCATATTCATGAAGCAGGGCATTCAGAGCATTCGTATCTCCTCCTTCTTCGACGATCACACTGATCACGGCTACCCGGTATTCCATATGAATCTTCCCCCTTATAACAAAAAATCACGCCAAAAAGGCGTGAAACACACATTAGCACAGTAGAATCTTTGTAAGATGATCACCTTGCTATCAGCAGTTATTCCGCTTCCCCTTAGGCAAGTCAATTATAGACCACAAGTCTTTTTTGTCAATACATACCAAATACTTATATTCACTATATAGTAAGCTGGAATTGTGGTATCATAACGTGTATTAAAGAAATAAAGGCAGGGATAGCTATGGCGAAGAAAATGTGGGCAGGAAGATTTGAGAAAGCGACCGATAAAGCGGTCAACGATTTTAACTCATCTCTCCCCTTTGATTGCAGAATGTACAGACAGGACATCGAAGGATCTGTTGCCCATAGCCAGATGCTGGCGAAGCAAGGTATCATCTCCCAGGAAGATGCGGACTCCATCAAGAGTGGCCTTCTTTCCATCCTCGATGATATCGAATCCGGGAAGCTGACTTTCGATTCTGATGCAGAAGATATCCATATGTTCATCGAAGAAGAGCTCACCAACCGGATCGGCGATGCCGGCAAGCGTCTTCATACCGGAAGATCCAGGAACGACCAGGTCGCTCTCGACCAGCGCCTGTATGCCGTGGACGAAGCGAAAGAGATCCAATCCCTTTTAGGTGCTTTTCGCGATGCACTGATCGACATAGCGAAAGAAAACACCGAGACCTATATGCCGGGGTACACGCATCTCCAGCGTGCCCAGCCCATCACTTTCGCCCACTACCTCATGGCTTATATCCAGATGTTCGGCCGGGACATGGACAGACTTGACGAGGCGATCGCCAGAACGAATATCTCTCCTCTGGGATCCGGCGCACTGGCCGGCACCACGTACCCTCTGGATCGTGAGTTTGTTGCCGATCAGTTGGGCATGAGCGGCGTCACTCTCAATTCTCTTGACGGCGTTGCCGATCGTGACTGGGCCATTGAACTGGCATCGTTCGCCTCCCTTCTGATGATGCATCTGTCCCGTCTTTCCGAAGAGATCATCCTTTACTCCTCGCAGGAGTTCAAGTTTATCGAGCTCGATGACGCCTATTCTACAGGCTCTTCCATGATGCCCCAGAAGAAGAATCCGGATGTGGCCGAGCTTGCCAGAGGCAAGACCGGACGCGTCTACGGCGACCTCATCTCCCTTCTTGTAACCATGAAGGGACTTCCTCTTACATACAATAAAGACATGCAGGAAGTGCAGGAAGCGCTCTTTGATGTGATCGATACCATCAAGGGGGTTCTTGTCCCCTTCACCGGTATGATCAAGACCATGAAACTTAGAAAAGACAACATGGAAGCGGCGGCACTCGGTGGCTTTACGAATGCGACCGATCTCGCTGACTATCTGGTTCGAAAAGGCATTCCTTTCCGCAGTACCCACGAGATCTCCGGGAAACTGGTCCACTACTGTATCGAGCACGGAACAACACTTGAGAAGCTTTCTCTTTCTGAATTCAGGCAGTTCTCCGAGCTCATCGAGGAAGATGTCTATGACGCCATCTCGCTTCAGACCTGCGTCAATAAGCGGACGATCACCGGTGCACCGGCACCCGAAACGGTCAAGAAGGCTCTGGATGCATTAAGCTAGAAACATCATATGGAGGTGTAGATCTTGGCAAGAAAGAAACTCGGCGTATTCATGAGTGAAATCACTCAATTCTTCCAGACCGCCTGTGGGAAGGCGATCATTGACCTTGCCTCCATGCGGGATATGGACGTATTCATATACGCATCATACGGATCCTACACTTCTCCCTACGGACGTAATCTTCTTTCGGAGATCGGTAAGAAAAACATCATTTACCTCCCGGATTATTCGGCCTTAGATGCGATCATAGTCATGCCCAGCACCTTCGACATCATCGGCATGGACGAAGAACTGTTCGATCTTCTGGAACAAGAAGCCAGATGTCCCATTATCTGCCTGCAGACCGGCTATCCGGGGTTCTATACCATCAGCATCAACAACCGCAAATCCATGTACGATCTGACCCGTCACTTCATCAGCACGCATCATTTCACGGATATCTGCTATATGTCAGGCCCGTTCCAGTCCAAGGATTCGCCGGAACGTCTCCAGGGCTTCGTTGATGCGATGTCCGACGGCGGCGTACCGATCCAGCCGAACTCGATCTACGAAGGAAACTATTGGAGGAACCGCGGCAAGAAGGCCATGGATTTCTTCATGAAAGACAGATATTCCTATCCGCAGGCCATCATCTGCGCCAATGACTATATGGCTCTTTCCATCTGTGACGAGCTGAAAGAGCGCGGTCTTCGTGTTCCCGACGATGTCTGTGTTTGCGGTTTCGACGGTATACGGGAGGGCGAGGACGCCACGCCTTCTCTCACCACAGTGAAGATCACACCGGAGAAATATGCGGAAGCGGCCTTCCAGATCATCGATGACCTGTCTTCAGGAAAGAAGGTCAACAGGACTGTCACCGTCACCGATGAGATCCTGTACCGGGCCAGCTGCGGATGCGGGAAACAGCACATGTTCGGAGAATATGTCGACTTCTATCACATCCTGGCCGAGAAAGAATTCCTGCTTCGTGAAGCGGGCCGTATCACAGCGGACTATCAGAACAGCCACGATATCGACAGCGCCCTTTCTGTTGCGAACTATTACTTCAATACTCTGGGCTGCGATACCGGATATATCTGCTTCTGTGATGACTCCGACGATGCTTTCGCCGAATCGGAGAAACCGTTTACCGATGATATGTTCCTGCTTCAGATCATGGATCAGGAGAACAGACGCCAGGCAAAGGCTTCGAATGAACATTTCAAAAGAGGAGACATACTCCCCGATTCCTGTTTCGAGACCGATGAACCCAGCGTAAACATCATCCTTCCTCTGTTCTTTAAGAATAAGGACTACGGATATCTGGTTCTTCGTCCGAATAAGCAGCAATGGCCGAATTCCCTGACTATCACATACGTCAGTGCCCTCTCCTCAGCAATCGAGACCTGCTACTACGAGAAGAAATTCAGCGTCATTAAGGAAATTACGAAACAATCCCGAACAGATGCGCTTACCGGGCTTTATAACCGGCGCGGATTCGAGCACGCTCTGTCAGAGATCCTTTCCAGCACTCCTGAAGACTACATCATCAGCATCGCAAGTATCGATATGGACGATCTGAAGAAGATCAACGACAAATACGGTCATGCCGAGGGAGATTTCGCCATCGCAAGAATCGCCGGAGTTCTGTCAGACTGCCTTCAGGAGAATGAAATCTGCGCCAGATTCGGCGGAGACGAATTCTCTTCCGTACTCGTTTCGATGGGACAAGGAAGGGCCGAGGCCTATAGCGTGCAGGTCACCGAGAAACTGAAAGAATTATCCAATGTATCCGGCAAACCCTACGATTTCCATGTAAGTATCGGTTATTGCGATCTATCAGGCCGGGATACGAGCCACATCGTGAACTGTATGCGATCGGCGGATGAGCATATGTACAGTAGAAAAAGAGAATCAAAAAAGGAAGGAAAAGAGTGATCTCTGATCCTTCCTTTTCTTTATTCGCACGATTCTTCGATTAATTGCGCATACTGTGGATCGGCGCCGGGATACGGCCGCCACGTGAGATAAACGCTTCGGAAGAAGCCGTATTCACCTCCATGATCGGTGCATAACCCAGAAGTCCTCCGAACTCGACCTGATCTCCGACTTTCTTACCGGGAACGGGAATCACACGTACAGCTGTCGTCTTATTGTTAAAAGTTCCGAGTGCCATTTCATCGGCGATAATACCGGAGATCGTAGAAGCCGGAGTATCTCCCGGAATCGCGATCATGTCAAGTCCGACTGAGCAGACGCAGGTCATTGCTTCCAGTTTCTCCAGTTTCAGGAAACCTTTCTCCGCCACCTCGATCATCCCCTCATCCTCGGAAACCGGAATAAATGCACCGGATAATCCTCCGACAAAAGAACTGGCCATGGTACCGCCCTTCTTCACCGCATCATTCAGCATCGCCAGAGCCGCCGTCGTACCCCATGCGCCGCAGTGTTCCAGACCGAATTCCTCAAGAATACGGCCGACCGAATCACCTACTGCCGGCGTCGGTGCCAGAGACAAGTCAATAATACCGAACGGGACATTCAGTCTCGAGGAAGCTTCCCGGGCAACCAGTTCCCCGACACGGGTGATCTTAAACGCCGCTTTCTTGATCGTCTCCGCAACAACACCAAGATCTTCGCCCTTCACCGTCTCAAGTGCCGCCTTAATGACACCCGGACCGGAAATACCGACGTTGATCACGCATTCCGGCTCACCGGGGCCTAAGAACGCACCGGCCATAAACGGATTATCTTCCGGAGCATTGGCAAAAACAACCAGTTTCGCACATCCGAGTGCATCCTTGTCTTTCGTCGCTTCCGCTGTCTGCTTAATGATCACGCCCATATCCCGGACCGCATCCATATTAATACCTGATCTTGTCGAGGCAAGATTGATCGACGAACAGACATTATCGGTAACAGACAGTGCCTCTGGTATGGAATCGATCAGTCTTTTATCACTGATGGTATATCCTTTCTGCACCATCGCCGAGAAACCACCGATAAAGTTTACACCGCACTCCTTGGCCGCACGATCCAATGTCTTGGCGAACATGGTGTAGTCTTTCGCTCCGGAAGCGGCAGCCACGATGGAGATCGGGGTCACGGATATACGCTTGTTCACGATCGGCACCCTGTACTTCTCCGTGATCTCCTCGCCGACCTTCACAAGATCCTTCGCGTAGTGTGTGATCTTATCGTAGATCTTCTGGCAGGATTTCTCCGGTGTGTCGGCGGCACAGTCCATAAGACTAATGCCCATCGTGATCGTTCTCACATCCAGATGCTGTTCCTGAAACATCCGAACGGTCTCTAATACTTCAAAATCTGTTATCATTCTTACTCATTCCTTTATTCAGTACTTTACTCTGTATAGGAGGTCTGCGTCGCAAAACCCGGTAAAGATCAGATACGATGCATCGCATAGAAAAGATCCGTATGCTGAATGCGGATCGATACCCCGATCTCCTCACCTACTTTATCCAGCTCTTCAGACAGCTTCTTCATATCTGCCTTCGCCGCCTTCAGGTCCACAAGCATGATCATGGTGAAGATATCGTCCAGGATCGTCTGGGTAATATCATTGATGTTCACGCCTTCTTCGGCCAGAAGCGCCGAGATCTTGGCGATAATGCCCACTGCATCGCAGCCGACTACGGTAATGACTGCCTTATTCTTATCTTTTTCTGTACTCATAATGTGTTTCTCCTTTTCTTTCTTTATATCCGATAGGTCTTATTGACCTGAGCCAGTTCATAATTCCAGTCTCCGCAGTCGCGGGCCTCGAGTTCAATATCCTCCCTGTCATAGAACGGAACCAGGTGGGAGAGGATCGTTTTCTTGACGCGCAGTGCTTTCGCACAGGCGAAACATTCCTTCGGTGTCATATGCATCATATTGGGTCTTCTCGCCTTCTCGATCTCACCACAGTCCATGATACACAGATCCGCATCATCGAGATAGCCGGCGAACAGCGAATCTACAGAAGCATCCGCAGTATACACGAAGACTTTCCCCTCATACTCGACACGGATGCCGTAACACTCCACAGGATGATTCGTACGGAAAAACTTCGCCTTCGCGCCGAACAGCGGAAGCTCAGACTCATGCCCGATATAACCGATCTTATACCCCCAGTCATTCGTAAGGGAATTGATCACACCTTCCGGCGTCTTCGGAGCAAATATCGGAACATTCCGGAATTCCATGCCACGTTTACTGTTCATATCGATCGCATAGCGCATAACCATCAGGTCACTATAATGATCCGCATGAAGATGCGTGATCAGGATCGCATCCAGACCATTCAGCGGGACATGCAATTGAAGATTCGAGAAAACACCGCTTCCGCAATCGATCAGAACTTTCTTATCATTGATGGTAAGAAGATAACCCGAAGCCGCCTGTCCCGGGCCCGGATAGCCGCCACTACAGCCTAAAATCGTTACTTCCATATGTCGTACCTTCTTAAGAATATAGACTAACGGTACTATTCTAACATATCCGAAGCAAAATATCTCAATACAAGTGCTTCCGCCTGCCTGATCCCGTCAATGGCCGAACTCATGATACCGCCCGCATATCCGGCACCTTCACCCGTCGGATAAAGACCCGAAACACTGACACTCTCACCATTTTCATCCCTTCGTATCCGAACCGGCGAAGAAGATCTCGTCTCAACAGCCGTCAGCACCGCATCCGGATCATCAAAACCATGTATCTTCTTATCGAGAAGCGTAAGCCCTTCATCGATTGTCCTGGCCACTTCTGAAGGCAATATCTCCCAGAGATTGCTCATCGTCACTCCCGGACGATAAGACGGTTTCACCGCACCCCAGCTTTCCGTTTCTCGATGCGCATGGAAATCTCCGACTCTCTGGGCCGGCGCATAATAATGTCCGCCGGCACATGCATACGCCTTTTTCTCCAGTTCCCTTTGGAACCGGATCCCTGCATCCCAGCCATCGGAGCCGTAATCCGCTTCATCCACACCGACAAGCATCGCCGCGTTCGCATTTTCCTTATCCCGGGCATACTCGCTCATCCCGTTAGTCACCACACCCAGTTCCTCTGAAGCACCACAGACCACTTCTCCTCCCGGGCACATGCAGAACGAATAGAGCTTACGCCCCGTAGATGTCGCCGTAACGGCTTTATAATTGGCAGGATGAAGGATCGGACTTTCGAAGAAATCCCCAAACTGCGCCCGGTCGATCGCTTCCTGACGATGCTCGATCCGTACGCCCACAGCGAACGCCTTGCTCTGAATCTGCACACCTTTCTCCGCAAGCATATAGAAAGTATCTCTGGCACTGTGTCCGATCGCTAGAACAAGCGCACGGCAAGGCACCCGTACCGGATCCTCTCCGTTATAAGAGGCGACATGTGTCACGGCTATGACCTTTCCGTCTTTCACCTCTATCTCGCTCATCCTCCGTCCGAAAAGTACTCTCGCCCCCTTCTTCCGAAGATCTTCCCGCATATTCTTAACCACATCCCTGAGGATATCTGTCCCGATATGCGGATGTGATTCGAAGAGGATCGTCTCCGGCGCACCGTATTTCACGAATGTACGAAGTACCAGGTCTCTTCGCGGATCCGAGACTCCACTGAAGAGTTTACCGTCTGAGAATGTGCCGGCCCCGCCTTCACCGAACTGGATATTCGAATGAATATTCAGCATCCCGTCTTTCTTTAATCTTTCGACATCTGCAGATCTCTCTTCCACGTCTGATCCTCTTTCTAAGAGGAGAACAGGTATTCCGCAGGAAGTAAGCGTCGCCGCCGCAAACAGACCGGCGGGTCCGCTTCCGCATACAACTACCCGGTCACTTTCATCCATGCCGGAGTTGCGTAATGTACGGAAATCCGGGGAATGCTTATGGACCTCTTCTTTAAGAAACACAGAAAGATCCGGAGACAGTAGCTCTTCTTCGAACGGTACATCTGAAAACATCGCAGATACGACAACTCGGATGTCCTGTTTATGCCGTGCATCAATAGATTTCTTCAATATTCGGCAGTATTTCGGAAGACTTCTTCTCATTTTCTTTTCGAAATATTTCCGGATATCACGGTGATCCGTGTAGGGAGAGCTGACCTTTCCCAGAGACGAATAAACAGAAAGAGGAATCGATAACTGAAGTTCTTTTTCCATCAGTTCTTTCCTTTCTCCCTGGTAAAAGCATCTGCCACAGATCTCCCCACCAGGATCCCGGATGAGAATGCCCACTGCAGATTATACCCGCCGCAGTCTCCGTCCACATCGAGCACTTCTCCACAGCAGTAGAGTCCGGGAATCCTTAACGACTCCAGTGTTTCCTCCGAGAATTCTTCACAATCTGCGCCCCCGATCGTCGTCTGGGCATATTCGAGGCTCTGTGTGCCGATCACTTCGAAATCCCAGGCACGCATCGTGTTCTCGATTTTCCGTATATCGCTATCGGTAAGCGTAGAGATCGGAACCGATAGAGGACGTTCCAAAGAAGATTTCAGGATCTGCAAGCCGATCTTCGCAGGCAGGATCGATAACAACAGCTGTTCCATCGGTCTATCGGCCATCGACTCTTTTCTCTTTAACAGTTCCTCATGAACAGAAAGAAGCTGCGACTCATCGAAAATCCGAAGAGAAACCTTCATCGGAATCGAAAGGCGTCCTTTTTTCGTTCTTCTTCCGACTTCTCCCGACACCTGGAACACAGCCGGTCCGGAAAGGCCGAAAGAAGTAAACAGCACTTCTCCATAGTGATTCGCAACAACGATACCATCTGCCAGCAGGGACAGGTCCGCATCCAGCTTCAATCCTGCCAGTGCTTTTGTCACATGATTATCCGTCACCAGCTGAACGATCGACGGTTTCGGCGCATATACCCGGTGTCCAAGCTCGGAGAGCCATCGGTATCCATCACCTGTCGTTCCGAGGATCGGAGCACAGGCTCCGCCGGAAGCAATAACCAGCTTTCTTGCGGAGAAGCACTTCCCACCTGTACACATAACGGTGAAAACATTTTCTTTACGTACTGCCGTCACCTCTGCATCCGGCACCACTGTGATCCCATATTCATCCAGCGCATAGCGGTAAGCATCCACGACCGAAGAAGACGTCTTACTCATCGGAAAGAGTTTCTTTCCCTCTGATACCGTCACGATCCCGATCTCACTTAAGAAAGACAGCGTCTCCTGCTGCGGAATCTTCGAGAGCACACTCTTCGGAAAATCACGTCTGTGGCTGTGGAAATGCGACATCTCCATGTCCAGATTACCCAGATTACAGCGACCGTTCCCCGTTGCCAGGACCTTCTTGCCGATCCTGTCATTCTTCTCGAGAATCACGATATCTGCTGAAACTCCTGTTTCTTTACATTCCCGGGCAAAAGCAATGGCACACGTCATGCCAGATGCACCGCCTCCGATCACAAGAAGATCACAGATTCTCCCATCTTCATGGCTCATACTCTTTCCTCATTCATAAGCAGAAGACATCTTGCATATTTCGACAGGCTTCCTCCCCGGCAAGGGAATCTACTCGTAATGATCGTCCCGAGAGTCTCGACGTCTTCCGTCTTCCCGACGATCAGTTCGATTTCCATCTCACAGATCGGAAGGCTTCTCCCGTTTCCCTGGCATTCCCCCACATCGAAACAGACTTCCATCTGACTTTCACGGAACTGCACCACAAGGATTCTTCTCGTGAATACAGTACTGCAGACGATCTGAAGCCTCTTTTCCACGATCGGACGAAGCGCCATCTCCAGAAGATCGATCGGATCTTCTCCGGACGCCGCTTCAGAAAGGAAACGCGCCGGATCAAATTCCGCACTGTCACTTGGCACATTCCACTCGCAGCGGCTCGACAGACCGGCACGGACCTCCTCCGTCATCTCTCCTTCCAGAACTACAGGAGATGTTTTGACCGTATGGATATAGTCCTGCCCGTTTACATGACGGACCCGAAGAGATGTCCGACTCTTATGAAGGACACGTGCCTCCGTATCGAGATAGACATTCTCATATTCTTCCGACTTCTCTTCCAGAACAGTAAACAGCTCGCGAAGGGCATTCGAGGCAAAACAGGAATCCAGCTCTTCTTCAGAAGGAAAGGCTAACTTGAGTTCCGTCTCCATGAATCAACCTCCTAAGGGA
>JAEEIT010000025.1 GCA_016281535.1 Clostridia bacterium
AGGAGGCCTGATTTCTCAAGCTTTGTAATAATGTTACTTGCGGTGGAAGGACGGCTCTGGGCGCGCTTGTCCACACCCAGCGTACCTACCAGGATCGGATACTGAAGACCCGCGATCTCCTCTTCTGTCCGGTTCGCTCCCTTTTCTTTTCCACTCTTTCCGGTCGAATCGATCTCGATGAGCCTCGGCCTTACTCCGAATACCGCCTCTATATCTGAGGCCACCTTCGATGCGATCTTCTTCACTCCCGAGAGCGCAGATGCATCGTAAAGGATCGCTGTTTTCCCTGACTTGATCGTCTTTGCCGAAATAATAAAACTCATAACTGACCTCCGGAGAAGCGCCTGATCATCGTGCTGAAGCGGCATGAAGATGCAAGGCAAAATAAACTTCCATACAAGTATACCACACTATGGGGAGTATCGTCATCTCTTTACTTCCATCTCCCCCTAAGAAAGCTTCCGGGGCGTGCATTATGCGCGTCCGGTACCATCGGCATCGGATCCAGGACCCGAAGCTCCTCAAATCGTGCGTTAATCTCCGCACGAAGTGCAGAACACGTCTTAACGCACTTCGATAATTCTTCTGCGGACACCTCGTTTTTCGTGTGGATCTTTCCCATTCTCTCGTCGACTTCTTTGATACCACTCATCTTAAAGAGCATATCGGCACAAGCTATTACGAAAATGGCTCCCGGGATCAAGATCATCATCCACATCAGGTCGGTCTTGCCTTCCTGTTTCTGTTTCCATTGTTTCTCGTTCGTCGTCCTTACTCTCTCTTGCAGCGCCAGGCTTCTGCTCTCCTGCTGCGCCTTCTTCTCCTGTTCTTTCGAAGAAAGAGTTTCTGTTGCGATAGTCGTCTGCACACTGGAAGACTTCGCCTGACCGGCCGCCTCCGAGTATGGATTCTTGCGGAAAGGACCACAGATCGCCACCCAGAGAACGACCCACAGCACATAAAGGACAGTAAGGATTATCAGAACATTCTTCGGATGGACATACTCCGTCTCATTCGTATACTTGTTATTGGTTTCCACATAATATTCTGACTTTCTTCTCTCGAGCGCATATTCGCTGTTAATATTCTGCTTCTGTGTCTCACGCATACGCTTTACTTCCGCGGATGCTTCCTTGTATTTCTTTCCCGTTTCGAACAATTCCTTCATCTTCGAGAAGTATTCTTTATGTTCAGGAAGACAGTCCGCCACGGCACGGTCAACAGATTCAGAAGTCTTGACATAGGGGATCCTAACGAGACGGTCCGGTTGACGCAGTTCCTCCGTGTTCTTTATGACCGCCGATGCGAGGATCTTCCCTCGAAGTGCAGTAAAGTTCGAGGGTTCTTTCGTCAACATGAAGTCATAGGCTTCCCCTGCCGATTGATATTCGCCGGCCTCAAGTGCCCGCGCCGCACGTGACAGGACATCGTCCTCGCGGAAATACTCGTAGTCGAAACTCACTCCGCAGAAGGGGCACTCGTACATCTGGCGCTTTTCGTTCACGATCAGCTGGCCACCGCAGGTCGGGCATGTATGTTTCTTAAGATTCGGGAGATTTTCTGACATTACCTCTTCCTCCTTATCAAAATATACTAATATTGAGAGAGGTTTTCAACAAGCGTTCTCCCAAGGGAATACCGAAGTCTATTTTCCTGCCCTACGGGAAATATCTGTGATGGGAGATGCCTTCTCATTTCCCTCTTAGGTGCACATGATATAATGAAGGGAACAAGACTGATTACCCGAGGAAGTAAACATGCCGGACATTATTATCTGCGAAGACAACAAAGAAATAGGCCAACTGCTCAGTGCTTTTCTCAAGAAGGAAAACTATACTGTCGCCATTGCCGAGACCGGCGAGCGGGCGATCGAACTCTTCGAGAAATACGGAGCGAAACTTCTGGTCCTGGACATCATGCTCCCGGGGATCGACGGATTCTCCGTGTGCAGCAGGATCCGGGAAACATCAAATACCCACATCATCATCGCCAGCGCCAAGGGCGATAAAGAGAGCAAGCTGGAAGGACTCGCGCTGGGCGCAGACGACTACATAGAGAAGCCTTACGACATCGATATCCTTCTGGCGAAGATCAAAGGGATCTTCAAGAGAAAATATGCGGTGGAAGAAGTGATCGACGGGGATCTACGCCTCAACACCGTGCAGAGGACGCTTATGGTCGGCGGAAAGAGTGTGGTCGTGACGGAGAAAGAATTTGCCCTTCTGCAGCTCCTCATCGAGAATAAGAATACGACGCTCCGGAAGGAATATCTCTTTAACACGATCTGGGGCGCGGACAGCGACTCGGAGATCCAGACGCTGACAGTACACATCAAGTGGCTCCGTGAGAAGATCGAGAGAGATCCGAAGAAGCCTACGCATATCATCACTGTTTGGGGCACGGGGTACCGGTATGAGTAATGAACTTGGATCAGAACGCGCCGGAAGAAGCAGCGGGCTTAGAAGGTTTATTGTCATTTCCATCGCAATCGTGGCGCTGGAGCTGCTGATCATGGCCGTATGTAATTTCCTGGTCCTCGGAAGCCTCAAGCAGGATGCCGGCCGGCAGTACCGGGTCGATATTTCCCGCGCCGTGACGAATCTGAAACAGGGTGAAGCGGAAGATGCGGTGACCGCGAAGTATTCTTCCATCACACGTATTTCGGAATTTGACCCCGGCGAGAAAACGAATTCGGACTATACTGTCGAAGAAGTAAACGGGAAACTCTACCGTTTCGAATACCGTGAACGGGCCGATCTCCGTCCCCTGATCTTCATGAACGTGGGTCTTGCCATCGCGATCCTGTTCACGGTGATCGTCCTGATCTATGTGGAGAGGAAGGTACTCCGGCCTTTCCACAGGATGAGTAATCTTTCCGTAGAGCTGGCACGCGGGAATCTGACTTCACCTGTCCAGGCCGAGAAGAACAAGTTCTTCGGCAAGTTCCTCTGGGGTATCAATATGCTCCGGGATAATCTCGAATCGAATAAGGAGAAAGAGCTGGCTATGCAGAAGGATAAAAAGACGCTGATCCTGTCGCTGTCACACGATATTAAGACGCCGCTGTCCGCCATTAAGCTCTATGCCCGTGCCCTCGATGAGGATCTTTATGACACGGAAGAGAAGCGACGGGAAGCCATCTCCGGAATCTCGCACAATGCTTCCGAGATCGAGCGGTATGTTTCGGATATCGTCACCGCTTCGAAGGAAGACTTCCTGAATCTGGAAGTACAGATGGAGGAATTCTATCTGGACGCGGTGATCCGCCGGATCGAAACTCTTTACAGCGACAAGTTCTCTTCTCTTCGGACGAAGTTCACGGTCGATTCGTATTCGAATGTCCTTCTTTCTGCGGATAGTGCGCGTCTGGAGGAAGTCCTGCAGAACATACTTGAGAACGCCATTAAATACGGCGACGGGCGATGGGTGGAGATTTCTTTCTCCGATGAGGAAGACTGCCGCCTGATCACCATAAGAAACAGCGGATGTACTCTGAAGGAAGATGAGATCCCGCATCTTTTCGAATCTTTCTATCGGGGCAGTAATGCGGAGAAGGTAGGCGGTTCCGGACTCGGGCTTTATATCGCGCGCTCACTGATGCGCATGATGAACGGCGATATCTACGCCGAATGTGAGACAAAAGAGGGCACCGGTGCGTTTGCCGTTACCGTTGTGGTGAAGAAAGCCTGACCGGGTTTAGGTGGAAAGGTTGGTCAGTTTTTCTCTCACGGGGAAGGGGGTTCGTCCCTTCTTTTCCCTGTACGGTCTTCCGGTCAAACGCCCGGTGCCTATATTCTGCCAAAGAAGTCTTCAGTTTCTCATATTCCTCTCTTTTTAACCTTCTTTGGCATCGAATACGGATGTTTGCTTTTCTTTATTTCTTTGCTTCTACATCCGGGCCGGGTTTCTCGTTGCCTTCCGTCTTATCGGGATCAGTCTGATCCTTCGGTGCTTTTGCATCGGTATCTGCTTGAACATCCGGTGCTTCAGCATCCTTAGTCTTCGCCTGTTCCTGCGCTCTTTGGGCGGCGATGCGCGCCTGGATCTGCGCCTGGTTATCAGCCTTGCTCTGTTCCTTCGCCATCTGATACGCCTTCATGCGCTCGAACTGCTGCTGTTCCAGTTCTTTTCGCCGGGTCTCGGCATTCCTTCTGGCCTTCTTCAGCGAATGCCTGATGGAGAAGAAGATCACACCAAAGATAAGAAGCAGGATCGTGAGGATCCACCAGTTGGCCACGAAGAACAATACGATGCCCTGGAGGAATCCGAGGAATGACTTCCACGAATCATTGGCCGTCTTACTGAGTTTCGTGTCGAATGAATCCTCTTCTTTTACTTCCTTTTCTTCCTTCTGCAGTTCCTTCTCGGAGACTTTGTGGATCGTGATGGTGATGTAGGAGTAGGCCACATCGCTCTCAAGCATGCTCATCTCCGTCTTGATGTCGGAGATGGTGATGGCCAGAGTTCGGAGCTCGTACTGGATCTGCAGCGCGATACTCTCATCTTCTGTCTCGTTGTACTGCTTGAGATAACGGTCATACTCCGCCTCGTAGATCTCCAATTCGTTCTGAAGAGTACCGTAGCGGGTGGCGACGTTGTCTACGCTGCTGTTCTTGCTTCTTAATGTTCCGATCCCGGATGCCGCGGAAACGAAGGATTCGTAGTATGCGGACGGAATACGGATGGTCGCGGTGTAGTAGTAATCCTTATCTTTTTCTTCGAGGACATAGCGGCCGTTGGAATCATTTCCGTCTGTCTGTGTCTCTCTTTCGACAAAACCGTGATACTCCTCGATCTTCGTCTTCAGCGCGGTCAGGGACTGCTCGAAGTCCAGTGTATCGATGGCGATGTTACAACGGAAGACGAGCATTTCCTTCGCGGCATCCGCCTTGGAGTCAGGGGCATTCCCGGAACCGGGAGCGGCATACTGCCCTTCTTGCTCGTATGACATGTCCAGGCTGTCCGCATCCTCATAGTACGCTTCTTCTGAAGTAGCCGCTCCTTCTTTGTACTTGTACGCATCTGCCGCCACTGTCGTTTCTGCTGCCGTATCATTTCTCGACGAGCGCTTGTATTCCGCATTCGAACTTGATTTAGAACATCCGGCCAGAAATGTGCCTGTGATCATCACGGCCAGAAGTATGGAAGCTATTTTCTTATTCATAAGATTCCTCCTGCTTCATCACCGAAGCATTTTTTCAGAATGGTTTCTGATAATTAGACGAAGCAGGAAAAGGAATTGTTGCATGGTCTTCGAAAATCTTTTCAAAACTTATTCCATCAGGTCCTCGATCATGGCGAGAAGCATTTAATGATTGTTTAATAATTCCCACGGTAAGATGTAGGCACAAGATGAAGATCCGGGTCAGCGAGGGGCTGGCCGGAAGAGAAAAAAACACACAGCGAGAAAGGAAAAGAAGATGTTCCTCAGAATCTTAAGAAAAGACCTCATCAAGCGGAAAGCCACGAACCTGATCGTTCTGCTGTTCGTGATCCTGGCAGCTATGTTCGTCGGAGGCGGACTCAATAATGTCCTGACCGTCCTGAACGGTACCGATTACTATCTGGATAAGGGTGGTGTCGGAGACTATATCATCATCACGATGGGCAGGAATGCTCTCGGTTCTCTGGACGAGATGCTGAAGACCGAACCATCGATCAAAGAGTACCGTCTCGACAACGTTGTATACGCTTCCCAGGACGGCATCAAGAAGCAGGATGGAAGCGCCGTTACGACGAAGAATGTTCCTCTTCTGCAGAGTCAGATGACATCCACATTCCACTTCTATAATGAGAATAACGAAGATCCGGCCCCGCTTCTCCCCGGCCACTGCTACATTGCCGGAGATTTCATTAAGAAAAACGACATTAAGATCGGCGATACGATCTTCATCAGTCAGGAAGATATCTCTGTCCCGCTCATCGTGGACGGCAAGATAAAGGACGCTCTGCTTGGTTCCACCTTCATGGGCAATACCCGATTCCTCCTTCACGAAGACGACTTCCAGAAGTTCGCATCTGACGCCGATATCATTGAGAAGTATTCCGGACAGATCTGCTGCATCGACACGATCGATCACGATGTAAAAGGTGTTGAAGATGCTGTTGCCAATTGCTCGAACGTCGCCTTTAACAAGCCAAGGTCCGTCATCGGTACAGCGTACGTCATGGATATGATCGTTGCGTTCATCGTGCTGATCCTGTCCGTATGCCTGATCATCCTGGCCTTTGTCGTACTGAAGGTTTCCCTTTCTTTCACGATCACGAAGGAGTTCCGTGAGATCGGTGTACTGAAGGCCATCGGTATCCGGAATATCAAGATCCGTACTCTGTACCTGATCAAGTACCTGGTTATCGCCATCGTCGGTTCGGTGATCGGATTTCTTCTGAGCATCCCGCTTTCGGATCTGCTTCTTCGCTCCGTAAGCGAAAACATGGTACTCGGTAACAGTCTCGGAATCTGGATCAATGTGCTCGGTGCCGTGATCGTCGTCATCGCAATCGTACTCATGGCCTACCTCTCCACGAGAAAAGTCAAGAAAGCCACACCTGTCGATGCGATCCGCACAGGACAGACCGGCGAAAGATTCAGCAAGAAGAGCAAACTTCACCTGTCGAAGCAAAATGCCGGAACCAGCGCTTTTTTAGCTGTCAACGATACGGTCTCCAACCCGAAAAGATATATTGCGATCGTCATTGCCTTCTGTCTCTGTACACTCTTCGTGCTGATGCTCGTCAATACGACGAACACGATGCGCAGCGACGCCCTGATCTCGACATTCTGTGCGAAGGCCGATCTGTACATGAATAACGTCAAAGATGCTATGGAACTGATGGGCGGCGACTTCGATAAAACAGATGCCTTCTTCGCCCAGAAAGAACAGAAACTCCAGGAGCTGAATATGCCTGGTAAGATGGGCGTGGAATATCAGTACGGATACAGTGTCACCGCAAACGGCAAGACCTCGAAGCTCATCTGTGAGTATGGTTACAAGACGGATTACGGCTCCTATACTTTCACGAAAGGTACACGACCGGAGAATAGAAATGAGATCGCGATCACAGAAGCACTTGCAGATAAAATCGATGTCAGAATCGGCGATACTGTCACGATCGACTTCGGATCCGAGAAACTCGACTGTATCATCACGGCATACTATCAGTCATTCAACCAGCTGGGCGAGATTATCCGCCTGCACCCGTCCGCACCGGTAGACAATCGCTATTGTACATCTGTCATGGCTTTCCAGGTGACATTCGACGATCACCCGTCGAACAAGGTGATCTCCGAAAGGAAGAAGATCCTGGAGAAGGAGTATCCCAAATACGAAGTCTTCACCACATCCGAGTATGTCGCCGACTGCATCCAGGTCGTGCCGACGATGGAGGCTGTACAGTATCTGCTTCTGGCCATCACCCTGATCGTGGTCGCGCTGGTCACGATCCTTATGGAGCTGTCCTTCCTCGCCGACGAGAAGAGCCAGATCGCCCTGCTGAAGGCCATCGGTTTCAAAAACGGCAGGATCTACGGGTGGCACGTCATCCGATTCGGGATCGTCGCTTTTGCCGCCTGCCTACTGGCTGCACTCCTTTCGATCCCGATGACGAAACTGTGCATCTCCCCGATCTTCGGCATGATGGGCGTGAACAAGATCACCTACGCATATAAGCCTCTGGAGCTGTTCCTGCTCTACCCGGGCGCCGTGCTCCTGATGACATTGATCGTCGCCTACTTCACATCCCTGACGTCGAAGTCGATCCACAGCTACGACACGGCAAACATCGAATAACCAAAACCATACATGACCTGCCGGAGAGTCAAGGAAACCCGGCGCAAGAAAACACATTACGGAGGAAAAACAAAATGACTAAGGTACTTCAGATTAAAGATCTCTGCAAAACATACGTAGTAGAGAAGAGACAGAATAACGTTCTAAAGAACGTCAGCTTTGACGTGGACGATGGCGAGATGGTTGGCATCATGGGCCCATCCGGATCCGGAAAATCGACCCTCCTATACTCGGTATCCGGCATGGACCGTGCCACCTCCGGCCAGGTCTTACTCGAAGGAAAAGATATCACAACACTCTCGGAGAAAGAACTCGCCTCCGTCCGTCTCGATGACATGGGATTCATCTTCCAGCAGATGTTCATGATGAAGAACCTGACGATCATGGATAACATTCTCCTTCCCGCCATCGAATGCTCCAAAAGCGCGGAGACCCGGAAGGATAAGGTGGCCCGCTGCGAAGAACTCATGAGAAAGCTCGGCATCATCGAGATCGCGGGAAACGATATCAACGAAGTCAGTGGCGGACAGCTCCAGCGTGCCTGCATCTGCCGTTCCATGGTCAACAATCCGAAGATCCTTTTCGCGGACGAACCGACAGGCGCCCTGAACCGCCAGTCCTCTGCCGAGGTCATGGATGAGATCTGCAAACTCAATCAGGAAGGCACCACCGTCCTGATGGTCACCCACGATGCGAAGGTCGCCTCCCGCTGCTCCCGTGTCCTCTACATCGCCGACGGAAATATCCGTAGCGAATACCGTACACCGGAAGGTCTGTCCGACAGAGACAGAGAAAGAGCACTCAACAACTGGCTGCTCGAATTAGGTTGGTAAAGAAAGCGCCTATTTGCAGGCGGCTCTGCAATTAAGCATGAATAATCCGCGGGGTTATATGTATAAACCTCGCGGATTTTTTATATAATATCTATATGTCGTTGCTTAGGAGCAACGAAGTATGGTCCGTCACCATGGCGGACAGAATGGAGAAATGAAAAATGGCAACACTTTGCAAGAACTGCGGTCATGCTCTGGTATTCGATCCTGCGATCCAGAAGGTGCGCTGCTATCAGTGCGGAAGCACATTCTTCGCGGAAGAAGTCGAAAGCGAAAGCAAGAAATACGTTCAGGATAAAAAAGCAATTTCCATGGCGCAGGTCTACGGACAGGACGTAGTCGGTGCCGCGAAAGAATATCTCGACTGCTACATCTACACATGCAGCGAGTGCGGCGGCGAGGTCATGATCACCGGAACCGAAGTTTCGACAAAGTGCGTTTACTGCGGAAACCCGACAGTCGTATTCAGCCGAATCAGCAAGGAAGAATGCCCGGAGTTCATTATCCCCTTTGCGATCACAAAAGAGCAGGCGCTCGAGTGCATCAACAAGGAGATCGGTCACGGACTCTTCGTTCCGGACGCGGTCAAGCATTTCACACCTGAAAGCGTTCACGGTATTTACATTCCGTACTGGCTCGTTGACGCGGACAGATCTGAAGCCGCGATCATCAGAAAGAAGACATCCAACGGCAAGAACACGACCATCACATACCACGGTCGCGCAGGCAGGATGCATCTGAAGAATCTTCCGGTCGATGCCTGCACGATGCTTTCGGACGAGAGCAGCACGAGATTAGAGCCGTATGACTTCTCGAAGATGGTGCTTTTCGATGAGGATTATCTTCTGGGATTCTATTCCAACTCATCGGACCTGACCTACGGCTTTCTCACCCAGGCCGTCGACAAAAGAGCGTGCCAGATGTTCGATGAGATGATGATGCAGTCGGTTAAAGGCGGCGGAACGAAAACAGTCATCAACTACAGAGGCAGCACGGCCATCGACCCGGATGTCAAGTACGCGCTGCTTCCGGTATGGTTTATCACCTTTGATTATGAGGGCAAGCACAACACGATCCTCGTAAACGGTCAGACCGGCAAAGTCGTTTGTGGTCTTCCGATCCGAAAAGTACTGTTCTACACGCTTCTGACCATCACCTGCATTGCGCTTGTGATCCTCTTCTCGGTTTTGTTCTATCACATCATCTACGCGATGCTGAGCTCTTACGCGAGAAGCAAGCCAAGAAGATCGTCCAGCAGCAGTAATAACAGCAGCGGAAAGATCGTCGTCGGATTGATCGCCGCGGGTGTCGTCATGGCGATCGCCGGCGTGAAAAAAATCAAGAACGTTATCGCGAAGCTGAAATTGACACAGTCTTCGCAGACATTTAACTTTACGAAAAAGAGACAGGAGTAATCAACATGAATGGCGTAGCAATATTTTTAGGTATCCTGATGGGCGGATCCCTGGGAGTCGGTGTCGCATTTCTGATCTTCGGTTCTCTTTTAAACCGCTCCAATAACCACGGAGACTCTGTCGGAGAAAACAGCAGATACACGGGCGGCATCGCCTACTCGGCTCAGCTCGATAAGAAGCTGCATAAAGCGGAAAGCCAGTCCGAGTTCCTGAATACATACTATGTGCCGCTTCAGTCGGATCCTGTGTTCAGGACTCCGTCGGCACGTGTAGTAAGAAAACTCCCGACACCGCAGGCTCCGGTCGCACAGCCGGCAGCGAAGGTCTCACCTGTCGCGGTTGCGGTAGCGGCGACGGGATTCCCGTCTTCCACGGCTTTCCCGACAGCCCCGACGCAGCAGGACTATGAGAACTAAAGCATAAGAAAAGAACTCTTCCGGAAGATGCCTCCGCACAAGCGTTAGCGCGGAGGACCAGCATCAGAGGAAGAGTTCTTTTTCTTCGTCTTTTAGATTATTACAGCATCGTCTTCTTCAGGATCGCGAGAAGATCCGA
>JAEEIT010000026.1 GCA_016281535.1 Clostridia bacterium
AAAATCTTGAGAGCCTTTTGGCTCTTTGTTTACTTGTTTTTTCAACTCTATGAATTGAACTATTGGCTCGTATTTTAAGTAGTATATACTTTCTGCTCTTCTATTCAATTTTCAAGGTCCGTGGCACCCGCTCTCGCGAAGTGCTTAACTATGATAACACGCGATTTCGGGACTGTCAACACATTTTTTGAGAAAGTTGGAAATTTCTTTCAAGTATTTTCAAAGCCCCTGATTTCAGGGCTTTCCGGCCATTGTTACATGGCACGTCATGAACTTGCAATCTCTTTTGCTCTGAAATTCTTCTTCGAAAGAAGATCCACTTATTCTTTCCTTATATATATTAGTCCGGATCAGCCACTGATCCTTTCCGTGTCCTCAGATAGAATAGTGTCGTTTCTTCTGGATTTCAAGTCCGTATTGTGTATATTTTCGCCTGTCACCTATCTGAAATACTAGTGTTTTATCTTTTCGTGTGCTTTTCGCATATTTGAAAATGTATTTTCGGATATGCTTTTATGCATATAATGCTTTTTGCTTTTATAGCGTTGTCATTGCTTCTTTTTCATATTAAAATACGCTTGCCAGATTTTCGAGATGGTATAAATTCTATGTTTATTCATGGGTTTACACCCATTAAAAAAATGTGAGTGAATACAAAGAAGTATTGTGGGAGTTGGTACGAAAATGAAGATTAAACATGGTTCTAAGGTAGCGATTATCGGTGCGGGTGCAGTCGGATCCTCGATCGCCTTTGCAATGGCCATCCAGCAGCTGTGCACAGAGCTGGTGCTCATCGATGTCAATCAGGATAAAGCGAAGGGTGAGGCTCTGGATATCAGCCACGGTCTTCCGTTCCTCGGTCAGATGGACATCTACGCCGGTGATTACGAAGACGTGAAGGATTGCGATCTCATCGTCATTACAGCAGGTATTCCGAGAAAGCCGGGCGAGACTCGTCTGGATCTTGCGAAGAAGAATGTCGGTCTTGCCAAGAAGATCACATCCAGCATTATGGAGCACTATACAACAGGTAACATCCTCGTTGTTTCCAACCCGGTTGACGTTCTCACTTATATGGTAGCGAAATGGTCCGGTCTTCCGAGAAACCGCATCCTTGGTTCCGGTACTGTTCTTGACAGCGCCCGTTTCCGTATCCTGATCTCCCAGAAGTTAGATATCGACGTTCGTAACGTCCATGGCTATATCATCGGCGAGCATGGCGACTCTCAGCTTCCGGCATGGAGTGCCACTAACATCGCCGGTCTTTCTATCGATGATTATTCTAAGACCACAGGTATTCCGTTCACCCAGGCTGATCGCATCGAGATCGCAGAGAAGACTCGTTTCTCCGGTGCCGAAGTCATTAAGCTTAAGGGTGCAACCTTCGACGGTATCGCCGTTTCCGTATCCACGATCGCGAAGTCCCTCCTGAAGGGTGAGAATACGATCCGTACAGTCGGCAGCGTACTCTGCGGTGAGTATGGTATCCAGGATGTGGCGACCAACGTACCTACGATCATTGGTGCAGACGGTGTAGAGAAAGTTCTCGAACTTGACCTCGATCCTCAGGAGCTCCGCTTCCTGCAGGCTTCCGCAGAATCGGTTAAGAAGATCCTCGCTGAGGTAAAGGATCTCTAATCTCGAATCTCTAAATAGATAAGTAAAAAGAATCATCTCTTGGCGACAAGTTTTGCGAAGCAAATTGTTTGAAGTCGTCAAGAGATGATTCTTTTTATCAAAAATTGATCTTTCAGAAATTGATCTTGCGGATGCCCATCTTACGGCGGCGTCTTCTCGTCTTGCTGATCGAGATGCATGTGATGACCAGCACGGTGACTACGATTACGGCCAGGACGACCAGGATGATGACCATGACCGGATGCTCTTCAAAGAGGGATTTCTTCTCTTCCTTCTGCTCGATCGGAGCCGAAGATGTTGCAGCCGGTTCGGTCTGTGCCGTCTCGGAAGGAGCCGACGGTTCAGTATCTTCCGGATGGTCCTGCCCAGAGACGGTGATATTCGATCTCTCTCCGGAAGGACCCTGTCCGTCCGGTGCATTGTATCCACGGTTGTCGACTACATTTCCGTCCACCTGGTGGACCGGATCGTTTTCCCAGCAGACGATATTGGCCTGACGTACGACTGCGGCAACATATACTGTCTGGTGATCTGCCAAGTCGTATGGAATACCGCAAACAGTCGTGATGATCTCGTGACCGTTCTCGTTGATCGTGAGAAGCGTCATGCCGGTTCCTGCCGTCTTCGTCGTTCCGGTCTTTCCTCCGAATACCTGTGCGCAGTGGCAGTCCTCGCCGAGGATCCACGGGTCAGTCAGAAGGTTATTCGTGTTCTTCACGACCTTCCATCCGTCAAAGGAATGTTTGTTGTCCGCCTTGAAGAAATGCGTCGGTGTACTGATAACGCGGCAGAAGTCTTCGAAATTCAGCGCGTAGTCAAACATCATGGCCAGTTCTTTTGCCGTGGTATAGTGGTTCTCGTTCTGAAGGCCGTTCGGGTTCACGAAATGAGAATTCGTAAGACCCAGTGCCTGGATCTTCATGTTCGCGATGTATGCGAACTGTCCGATCAGGGAGAACGTGTTCGGATCTTCCGTCAGCGGCGTATTCGGATCTGTCGGCGGTGTTGGCTTCGGCGTGGTGGTCGGGAGCGCGCCTTTGGAGGCGTTATAATGCTTCGCGATCTCTTCGGCAAGGACATTCGCCGCATCATTTCCCGAAGGCAGCATCAGACCGAAATAGAGTTCATTCGCTTCGATCTGTTCGCCGGCGACAAGGCCCATCATGGTGGAATTCGGTGTGGTGGCATCCATCGCCGTTTTGCTGACGGTGATGACCTCGTCCGGTTCCAGATATTCCATCGCCAGTGCCAGTGTCATGATCTTCGTCATGCTGGCCGGGTAGATCTTCTTGTTCTCTTCTTTCGAGATGAGTACTTCTCCGGTCGTTCTGTCGTAGCAATAGTAGGAGGCGCACTGGACCTGATCGAGAGAGGGCAACTCCAGGACCTGCTGGCCTACGCCCTTCGACGAACCGTCTACCGAATACGGATCGGTTGTAGTGGCTGTACTATCCTGCCCCGAAACTGCCTGAGCCGTATCACTCGTATCCGATGCCGAGGTCTTGTTATCGGATGCAGAAGTGTCATCAGAAGCGATCAGTCCGGACGAAAGTGCGGGCAGATATGAGAATGCGATCACCGCCACGAGTATGGCAGAGAGAATTACGGAGAAGCGACGGCTGAATCGCGACCGGATATCCCGGTACGGATGAGTCTTGTTTCTATGCATCATTCTTCCGGATTCTCCTCTTTCGAAGTTTCATCTACTGCTTCTTCATCCAGTGTCACGCTCTCATCCGCTCCGGCATCCGTTTCATTGTCTACCGTTGTTTCTTCCGGATCCATATCTGCCGGATCGATCGGTGCTTCGTTCTCTGCAGAATCATCCACGATTTCTTCTGTCGGCTCGTCCTCTTCGTGATCAACGATAGCGACGTCTACGATCGTGGCATTCTTCGATCTCATAAGCGTTACGCCCTGTGTGACACGGGACAGTACCGGGATCTCTTTCGCCCAGAGGCGGATGACGATACCATCGTTATTGATGATCAGGATGTCCTTGTCGTCATCGACGAGAAGTGCACGTACCAGCGGGCCGGTCTTATCGGAGATGCGGTAGGTCATGAGGCCCTTACCGCCACGGGACTGGATCCTGTACTCCTCCATTTCCGTACGCTTGCCGAAGCCCTTCTCGGCAATAACGAGGAGGTTTCTGTTCTCCACAACCGGTGCCATGCCGATGACTTCGTCACCGTCACGCAGTGTGATACCCTTCACGCCCATCGTGTTACGGCCGGTGCTGCGGACTCCGCTCTCATTGAAGCGGATAGACATACCGGTCTTCGTGACCAGAACGATCTCCTGCTGTCCGTCGGTCATGTGTACGCCGACAAGCTCGTCGTCCTCACGGATGTTGATGGCGATCAGGCCCGAACGGTTGATGCGGGAATAATCTGCCAGCGGCGTCTTCTTGATGATACCTTCACGTGTGGCCATGGTCAGGAATGCACCGGATTCGAAATCCCGGATCGGGATAATGGTGCGGATCTTCTCCTCGGCTTCGAGCTGCAGAAGATTGACGACCGCAGTACCCTTCGCCGAACGTCCGGCCTCCGGGATCTGATAGCCCTTCATGCGGAATACACGTCCGCGGTTCGTGAAGCAAAGCAGGAAGTCATGTGTCGAAGATGTGATGATCTTCGTCACGTAATCCTCTTCGTGGGTGGCCAGACCGGAGATGCCGCGGCCGCCACGATGCTGGCTCTTATATGTGTCGATCGGTACACGCTTCACATAACCGAGGTTCGTCAGCGTGATGACGATCTGTTCTTCCTGGATCAGAGACTCGTCGTCGATCTCGTCTTCGTCCGGCGGACCGATCTCGGTTCTTCTGTCTTCGTAGTACTTCTTCTTGATCTCGAGGATCTCGTCCTTAATAACCTTTCTGAGAAGCGTCTCATCACTGATAACATTCTGGAAGTATTCAATCCTATCAGAAAGCTCTCTGGCTTCGGCTTCGAGCTTCTCTCTCTCGAGACCCGTCAGACGGCCGAGACGCATATCTACGATGTGCTGTGCCTGCTTGTCGGAGAATCCGAAACGCTCGCACAGTCTCTGCTTCGCCTGATCTTCTGTTCTACTGGAGCGGATGATCTGGATGACCTCATCGATGTTGTCGATGGCGATCAGGAGGCCCTCCACGATATGCTTACGGGCAAGTGCTTTCTCCAGATCGTACTTGGTACGGCGGAGCACTACATCTTCCTGGTGGGCGATGTAGTATGTAAGCGCATCCATCAGGTTGATGGTCTTCGGCTCGAGGCGTCCCTCAGCATCCGGAACGAGCGCGAGCATGTTCGCGCAGAAGGCATCCTGGATCTGGGAGTTCTTATAAAGCTGATTGAGCACGACGTTCGCATTGGCATCACGGCGGAGCTCGATGACGATACGTACTTTCTCGTTACGGTCGGACTCGTCACGGATATCGGAGATACCCTCGATCTTCTTCTCCTTAACCAGCTCGGCGATCCTCTCGATGAGACGGGCCTTGTTGACCATGTACGGAAGATCGTGCACGATGATCCTGGCACGGCCGTTGCTCATGACTTCGATATCGGTATGGGCACGTATGACGATACGGCCGCGGCCTGTTCTGTATGTATCGGAAATACCGCGGCGTCCGAGGATCATACCGCCTGTCGGGAAGTCCGGTCCCTTAATGACCGTCATCAGGTCCTCGATCGTCGCCTCCGGATTATCCAGAAGCATAACAACGCCGTCGATGACCTCGCCCCTGTTGTGCGGCGGGATGTTGGTCGCCATACCGACGGCGATACCGATAGAACCATTGATCAGAAGG
>JAEEIT010000192.1 GCA_016281535.1 Clostridia bacterium
CCGTCAGAAGAACGACACGCCGGTTTCCGTCATGATGCTCGATCTCGACTTCTTTAAGAAAGTCAACGATAACTACGGCCACTCGGTAGGCGACACGACGCTGAAGCATTTCGCGAAGATCCTTCAGGACTATGCCGCAGAGCATAAGTCGATCGCAGGCAGATGGGGCGGCGAGGAATTCGTCATCATCCTGAGCGGGCAAGATGGTGCTTCGGCACAGGAAATGGCCGAAGAAGTCAGAAAGAGAGTCGAAGAATATCTCTTCCCGGAGATCTACCATATCACCTGCTCCATCGGCGTCACCGAGCTTGTGTCCGGCGATGATTTCACCGAAGCATT
Organism: Clostridia bacterium; assembly: GCA_016281535.1. Taxonomy (GTDB): domain Bacteria; phylum Bacillota; class Clostridia; order Saccharofermentanales; family Saccharofermentanaceae; genus Scatonaster. The sequence goes on from JAEEIT010000192.1 coordinate 340, forward strand.
TAACCGTCTGGATAAGGCCCTGTATGCTTCGAAGCACACCGGAAGAAACAAAGTCACGCTGATGTAAGAAAGCAGGTATTCTTCTTCTCCATGTCATTATTCACGAAAATGCACGGAGATAGACACATGTAATTGGGAACAGTGCTTTTGCCTCCTATCGACATGGGAGATCCTGGACGCATAAGGCATCGTGCCGGTGCTTCTGAAGAGGGCGCTTGTGCACGTGTGGCCTGATAGCGGAGTATCCGTACGAAACGACAGTAAATCAAGTGGGGGCGTCTCGGAAACGAGGCGCCTCTTGCTGTTTGGAGGTCACGGCAGCTTCGATTGATCCTTCTCTGTCGGAACGGAATTTCGGAAAAAACTTGCATTTGTTCCGGTTTTCGTATAGGCTTTTCGTGTTAAGTAAATGTCGCGCGGTCGCGACCGGATATGAGGAGAGTTACGATGGATGTAGTTTGTCTTGATATGGAAGGTGTGCTGGTACCGGAGATCTGGATCGCTTTCTCGGAAGCATCGGGAATCCCGGAACTTCGGAGAACGACACGCGATGAGCCCGATTACGATAAGCTCATGCGCTGGAGACTCGGGATCCTGAAGGAGCACGGTCTCGGCCTGAAGGAGATCCAGGATGTCATCTCCACCATCGACCCGCTTCCGGGCGCCAAGGAGTTCCTCGACGCGCTCCGTGCCGAAGCGCAGGTCATCATCCTCAGTGACACGTTCACACAGTTCGCGATGCCGCTGATGAAGAAGCTCGGTTATCCGACGCTCTTCTGCAATACACTTGAGGTGGCAGACGACGGTGAGATCACCGGCTTTAAGATGCGCATCGAGAACAGTAAGCATACCACGGTAAAAGCACTGCAGTCCATGGGCTTCGATACGATTGCGGCGGGTGACAGTTATAACGACCTGGCCATGATCCGTGCGAGCCGTGCAGGCTTCCTCTTCCGTTCGACGGATTCCATCAAGCAATCGAATCCGGACCTTCCCGCCTTCGAAGAATTCGATGAGTTTCTCGAGGCGATCCGCGGCGCCCTTCGCGGGTAATTTTCAAGACTTCCCCCCCAAGAAAGAAACTGTCTCAACATAAAGAACCCCCGAAGCCGCTTCCAGCTTCAGGGGTTCTATTCATCTGTTATCTTCTAATGGATCGAAGAGATTAGAAAAGCTCTACAGCCTTGCCATCCTTGTCGTAGATCTTCTTCTCACCGGCTACTACATAAACGTCACCGCTGAGCTTAGCAGCCTTCTTCTGGATAGCAGCCAGATCGATCTGCTGACCATCGAACTCGAAGATGATCTTGCCAGCCTTCGGAGCAGCAGCCTTCTTAGCCGGAGCCTTCTTAGCAGCTACCTTCTTAGCCGGAGCAGCTTTCTTAGCCGGAGCAGCCTTCTTAGCCGGAGCTTTCTTAGCGGCAGCCTTCGGAGCAGCCTTCTTAGCCGGAGCCTTCTTGCTAGCTGCCTTCGGAGCAGCAGCCTTTACTTCTTCCTTCTTTGCAACCTCAGCCGGCTTCACATCAGCAACAGCCTTAACTGCATCTTTGTTTGCACTCTCTTTAACCATTTCGAGTATCCTCCATCTAGTTTTTATATGATATAAAATCATGTAACAAAATAACCGCACCAGTTTCCTGATGCGACTACATTATAGCATAGTAATATTTTTTTAACTATGTACAAAATGCCGATAATTCAAGGTGTTTTCGACTTAATCGTAACATATTTTCAACTACAAAATATCGGATTTATGTGTACTGTTACTACCCGATCACGACACGTTCCAGTTCGGAAGCATTCAGCATCACGCACTTCGGATCGTTGCATCTTTTCATGCTGTAAAGGTACACGACACTCCAATAATACTCTGCGATTTTTCCCGCGTCTCCCTTGGCGAAAGAACCGTCTTTCTGTCCGCTTCGTATGATGTTCTTCATGAAATCGAAGAGCGGACCCGCTTCCTTCGAACGCCCTGTTGCCAGCCCTTCCAGCGCCAGGATCATGTTGTAGACATAGGTCTTATCTTCATTCAGATTCTTGATGATCAGATCCGAAACATAGCGAAGTTTACGGATGGCAGGAACGTTCATTTCGGCGATCTTCAGAAGTTCTTCACAGGCGATTCTTTCCTGCGCAAGATTCACCACTTCACGATACAGATCTTCCTTCGAATCGAAGTACACATACAGTGCGCCCTGGGATACTTTAATGCCTTTGGTAAGATCGCTGATCTTCGTTCCTCCGACTCCGTTTCTTGCGAAATACGGAATGGATTTCAGAAGGATATTCTTCTTCGATTCTTCTCGTATCTTCTCGTTCTGCTCTCTGGATCTCGGCATCTTCTCTTCCCTCCTGTCCGTACGCGTATGCGGGAATGTCTTCCGCTAATTCTGATCTTCTACGGTGCGTTGCCTCTTTTATAATGAACGACCGTTCACGATCAGATTAGCATGCCCTTCCCGCACGCGCAATACGAAAACAGAAGATGTAGTCTATTCGTAACGAAAAGAGATGCATGTTGCGTCGCTGGTCCTCGACGCATACGCGTCTGCGGAATCGCTCCTCAACATGCATTTCTTTTCCGTAATTCCCATGCTAGGCACAGGTAGTTTTTTCGATCGTCGCGTTTATGATCCGGTGAAGTCGTACTTCCTTACGCCCAGCATCCAGAACTTGTAACTCAGGTAGAAGAACAGGATACCGAGGGCCGGCGCGCACCATGTGAGGACCGGAATGTTATCGGCTTCCAGGATCGCAAGGCTCGGGTAATACGCGACAAATGCAATCGGGATCACGAAGGTAAAGAGGATCCGGAAGATGCCGTGGAAGATGCTCGACGGATACTTCGCGAAGTCCTTAAACCGGAACATGATGACCATAACATACCCTGATCCGACGATCCAGAAACACGTCGCCGCGGCCGCGTTCATGATCGCGATCATGAAGAGCGATGCCGTCAGAAGGAACAGCAGAAGCTTCAGTATCACAAGAGGTGTCACCGGGATACCGATGTGGATCCACGCATACACCAGCGTGCCGATACCGAAAGCAAACTGGCCGAGGCCCTTCACATCGAATACTTCGGACATGAAGTAGAAGAACACGTTAATGGGCCGGAAGCAGTACTTGATGAAGTCCCCGCTCTGCACCTGGAAACGAAGGTTCCAGTTATTGTCGAAGAAGCACTGCACCGGTGTCAGCGCGACCAGAGAAAACCCGTAGAGAAACAGCATGTGGTGGTAGTCCCAGCCGTTGATCGACGGGAAGTTCCGGAATAAGATCAGGAAGGTCACAAATCCCGAGAGGTTGGTCATGATCATGCCGATCGTGGAGATGATGAAGTCCGCACGATAGCTCATCTTGCTCTTTAAGTCCTGCACGAGGA
>JAEEIT010000027.1 GCA_016281535.1 Clostridia bacterium
TCCCGGTTATGCCGTGGTGGTTCTGCTCTCATCCAGGTATTTGATCTTGGCACGAAGACGCATGAAGTCTTCTCGGGAAACTTTCCAGATATCTTCGTGATAGGTGGAGTCGTCTTTCTTCGGGCCATGTTCGCCGCCTCTTTTAAGAAGTTCGGGAATCGCATCAAATGACTCAAATATAGGCTTGTCCGACTCGGAGGCACTCGCCTCAGCTTCCTTGATGCACTTGTCCAGATCTTTCACACGGAAAGGCGGCATGCGGACCGGGAAATCCATCGCTTCGACAGATGTCCATAGACCGGTTGCCAGGATCTTTCCGAGAAGGGCATCGTAGTTTCCCGGATGCATCATGAGATAGTGGGAGAAGCGGATCTCCGCCTCTTCGAATTCTTTATTCGCGAGTGCATCCTGTCCTCTTTTCAGGACATCTCCGATGAAGAAGGACGTGCCGTATGCGACGCCACAGTATTTGCAAGTATAAAGATGTCTCTCACGATCCAGCGTCAGTGTGGCACTGCATTTACTGCAGTGGATCTCTTTCTCCTCGCCGGAGAAGAAGTCTTCCGCATCCTGCAGCCGCGTATCCTTCGGGCGGATGATACCGGATGTGGTGCCGGGACGAAGTTCAGCCAGCTTCAGATACTGCTCGTGAAACTCCCTGCTAAGGTTTTCCATCTCTTCCTTTTTCTTATCATATTCGTTGTGCTTGTTTGCCGTGGCTTCGAGAAGTTTTCCTTTCTTTTTGCCGTATATTTTCGATATGATGAGTGAATTCGCGATCGCGATGGCGATGATGATCCCCATGATAATGCCCCAGTAAATCAAGCCTTTCACAGCACCAAGCCCTATGATCAGCGTGATCATAAGGAAGATTGCGATGGCCATCAATCCGATTATCATGTTTGTATCATGGTCGTCGAGACTTGAGGACAGAAAAAAACCTGCCAAGGAGCCGATTAAGCAAAGAATGTCCACGAATATGGTCGACATAGTTTCTTCTTTCGCTTTCGTACCGTCGAGATCATCGATCACAAAGTTACTCTCTTTGCGGATCCTCGAGAGTTCTTTCTCCATAACCGTGTAGCGGTATGCTTTCGAAAGAAGCGTGTCGAGGGAAGAGAAGAACGGTTCGAATTCCGGAATATGGCAGCCTTCCAACGTGTGGATCGCCGCCTTCGCATTCTTGAGGTTGCATCTGGATGTCGTTAAGATGTCGGAGAATTCCTTGGTGGAACGAACTTCGGCGGCACAGCATACCCGTCCGAGAATGGCATCAAAGTTATGCGGGTCACCTTCATTTACGGTACGGAACTTGTCTCGCGCCGCCGAGAATTCCTTGCGGCGTAAGTTAGCGAATGCCTGCTGAAGCAATTCGTTGCGATGGAAAGAAGCGGCATTAAAACTTGTTCCGCAGAAAGGACAAGTCAGATCGGCCCGGTCGGCTTCAACATTGAGAACGCTTCCACAATTCGAACAAGTATAACTCTTACAATTCCACATAATCCTACTCCCTAAAACTGATCCCCATGATTGCATTATAATGGAAATAGCGGGAAATAAACAGAACCGTTCGTGCGAATTAGGAGGCGGAAAACTGACGGTATAATTGCTTCTACCGTTATTCGTGTATAATGAAAATGTGAGAAGAAAAAGCGAAAGGATGCGTATACGTAAACCGATATGAGAGTGATGGAGACTGTTTTTGACAAGTGCCTGATCATCGAACCGGACCTGCGGATCGATGAAAGAGCGACAATGACGCTGCTTTATCGGGATGATCCCGAGATGAAGAGACTTCTCGGCGACTTTACCGTCACGGAACAGCGATTCTACATGATGGAGAAACACGCATTCTTCGGGATCCATCTGGGCCCTTCTAAACTATTGGGCATTCTTTCGGGGTATGGACTGGATTATCTGATCGATCTTCGGAAAGACTCGCCGACGTATAAGCAGTACAGAATGATCGAGCTCACCGCGGATATGCCGCGTCTCGTGTATGTGCCTTCCGGGTTCGGTCATGCTTTTCTTGCGCTAAAGGAGAACACGATGCAGGCCTTTGCGATGGATACGAAGGCTCCCTATGAGCCGGCGTCCCCGGTCCACTACCGGTCGCCGGGGATCGAGCTGGATCTGCCGATAAAAGATCCGATCCTGTCGGACTATGACCGTAATGCGAAGATGCTGGAGTAACCTTAGGAACTGACAGATGATCGACGATATGTTCTATAAAAATGCCTAATATACACTCCACTATGAATGAACATCAGAAGAAAAACCTAAAACGCTATGAAGAACTGGCGGCGCGGGCCAGAAATGCCGGCATATATACCTATTCGACATTTCATTCCCGTGAGACGGCGAGCCTTGCTTCTGAAGTGGCATCGGAAAAAGAGGTCATGCTCTGGGGCGGGATGGATAGAAGCGAACGGGTCGTGGCGCGTTTTGGAGATCCGGAGGAGATCGGCTATAGCGAGGATTTTCCCATCTGCATTCTCTGTGTAAGGCCGAGGCAGGCGAAGTATTCGGATTCGCTGACCCATCGCGATTTTCTCGGGGCGATCCTGAATCTCGGGATCGAACGGGACATGCTCGGCGATATCCTGGTGCATGAGAACTCGGCTTATTTCTTCGTGATGGATAAGGTTTCGGATGTGATAAGGTCTGATCTTGATCGGGTGAAGCATACGGCAGTGAACTGCAGTGTGGTGGAGGAGGTGCCGGAGGACTGCCTTCCCAAGCTTTCTGAAGAACACATCACGGTTTCTTCGCCAAGGCTGGATGCGATTCTGGCGAAGGTGTATCACCTGTCGAGAGAAGATGCGAAAGCCTTGTTCGACGATGAGAAAGTTACGCTGAACGGGAGGATCTGCAGAAATCCCGAGATCATACTAAAAGAGAATACTACTGTATCTGTGAGGGGATATGGTAAGATGGAATATCATGGTGAAGAATACACCACGAAGAAGGGGAGAACAGGACTGACCATCTGGCGGTATGTTTGATCGGAAGAGATAAGCGGGAGAGAGAATGAGACGTTTGTTTGAAATCGATCTTAAGGATTATGAAGGCTGTACCAGGGTTTTCCGTCGGCCTTCGGTCCGTGCGGTCATCTTTAGAGGAAATAGGATCGCCATGGTTTATGCCACCAATGAGAAATACTATAAATTTCCCGGAGGCGGCATGCATGATGACGAAGATAAGAGGGAGACTCTTCTTCGTGAGGTGAAAGAAGAGGTCGGTCTGGACGTTATTCCGGAAAGTATAGAAGAATTCGGAAGCGTTCTTCGAAGACAGAGAAGTGACCGGGATCCGGATACGGTCTTCGAGCAGGAGAATTTCTATTACACATGCCAGACCCGGGCATTACAGGGCCGGCAGCATCTGGATGATTATGAAGCAGAGGCCGGCTTTGAGCTTCGATTGGTGGATATCGATGAAGCCATCCGGGTCAACAAAGAGTACCGGAGCAAGTGCTTCTTCAACGAGGTCATGATCGATCGGGAAAGACGTGTGCTGGAGATGATCCGATCGGAACGGTACGATGTGGTGGCGCTGGGAGAATTGTTGATCGATTTTACGGAATCGGGAAGAAGCGCGGACGGCATGAAGCTTTTTGAGCAGAATCCTGGAGGGGCGCCGGCCAATCTTCTGACAGTTGTGAGCCATTTCGGATATAAGACAGCATTTATAGGGAAAGTCGGCGAGGACATGCACGGACGTTTCCTCATCGAAACGCTTGAAAAAGAAGGGATCGATACCCGATCGGTGATCAGGGATCCGGAACAGTTTACGACACTGGCTTTTGTCGGACTCGATAGAAACGGGGAGAGGACTTTCTCGTTTGCCAGAAAGCCTGGCGCGGACACGATGCTTCGAAACGAAGAACTCGATCGGA
>JAEEIT010000193.1 GCA_016281535.1 Clostridia bacterium
AACAGGCAAGACCGCTACAGATGAGCAGGCTGAGGAAGTCTGCAAGTTCATCCGTGGCGTCATCGCTGAGCTCTACTGCGAGAAGTGCGCTGAGGCTATGACCATCCAGTATGGCGGTTCCTGCAACGCAGGTAATGCTGCCGGCCTCTTCGCTCAGGCTGACATCAACGGCGGTCTCGTCGGTGGTGCTTCCCTGAAGGCACAGGACTTCTCCGTAATCTGCAACGCAGCGAAGTAAGTTCTTCCTCGGCGATCCTTCCCGGAAACGACCGGTGAAGTGATTCTCCGGAAACTGTAAAAACCATGCAGGGACTGTCTTCCTAAAGAGGGCAGTCCTTGTTCTTTTCTGCTATAATAGGGGAGAACGAAAGGAGTGACGACAATGTTCTGGGATATTTTAAGTCAGTATGGTTTGATCATCTCACTCATCATGATGGTGGTCAGCTTAATCATAAGTGCTAACTGTAAGCTTACTTTCAGCAGATATAGTAAGAAAATGGCATCGAACGGCCTGACGGGGGCGGAAGCGGCACAGCGGATCCTCAGTGCCTATGGTGTCAACGATGTCACGATCCAGCATATCAGCGGGAACCTTACGGATAACTATAATCCGAAGGATCACACGCTGAACCTTTCGGACTCCGTATACGGAAGTTCTTCGATCGCAGCGATCGGCGTCGCGGCGCATGAGTGCGGACACGCGATCCAGCACAATGTCGGATTCGTTCCGAATAAGATCCGTTCGGCACTGGTTCCCGGCGCGAATATCGGATCGAGATTCGGTCCTTATGTGGCCATCATCGGACTCATGATGATGGGCTACCTCGATTCTTCGGCGAGCCAGGGAAGCCTCGGAGAGACCATCTTCTTCATCGGTATTCTCCTGTTCTCGTTGGCCGTGCTCTTCTATCTGGTGACACTCCCTGTCGAACTCGATGCTTCGAGACGGGCGCTGAAGATCATGAGAAAAGACGGCCTTCTCCAGGGCGCTGAACTTTCCGGTGCGAGATCTGTGCTCTCTGCAGCCGCGATGACCTATATCGCGGCAGCGGCTTCGGCGATCGTGACGCTTCTGCGTCTGATCTCCTACGGAAAGAGAAGAAGATAAGAAGGATCTGTTTCTAATAGAATAAGAACTGCGAAGCGGCTCTCGGACGATGGTTCCGGGAGCCGCTCTTTTGTTGCTTTCCGGAAGAGTCGCCAAAAGCACGAACAGCTACGAACGCTAGTGCTTTTGTCGAAAAAAACATCACTTAAAAAGCCAAAATTCGGATATATCATATTGTTTGCCCATTCGCCTTTACGTAAGATACGTACACACCAAAAAAATGACGTAAAGGAGAGTGCTAAAATGATACGAGTAAAACAGACGAAAGCCCATGGTACCAGGCAGTTTCTGGCTTTTCTGCTGCTGGTGACTTTTCTGGTTTCCGCCCTTCCTTTTCTATGGTTCGTGAGGGTCGCAAGAGCTCAAGAACCACTTCCGGAAACCGGGAACAAAGTTTACCACGATGAAGAGTATTTCGAACTGTATCACACCATGAACGGCGAACCCCAAAGTAAGATCCTGGAGTACCTGTTCGCGGAGACCGTCGAACCGGGGCAGACCCGTCCCGTGTACTGCGTGATGGCCGGTGCGCCTACGCCGGAGACCGGCAGCATCGAGCCCACGGTTATGAGCGACCCGGCGGCAGCGGCACTTCTGGGGAAGATCCAGTACATCATCGAGATGGATGATTCCGTGTTCGAGGTGCCGGATACGATCAACGATCATCCGTACATCCATTACTATGTCCGGCAGATCCTGATCTGGAACCTGGTGTATCTGTATGAGGAGCAGATCGGAAGCGAGGCCCGCTCGTACTTCAGAGGGATCGATATCGATTCTTTTGTCGACGGAGAGGGAAGCGGACCGACTGCCGTGAAGATCCTGGACGAAGCGAAGAGACTGTGGGCCTGGTATGACGAAGCCGGCCGTCCTGCTTTAGCCGGCGCATATACGCCGAACTATAAGGCCGAGATCGTGAACCGTTCGGAAGTGGACTGGAGCGTTTCGGCGCGGAAGTTCTACGCCACTTTCACCGTCAGGGTAAGAGAGACCGTGAAGGGGAACGAAGGCGGAACCTTCCGATTCACGAATATCTCCGGAGGCAAGGTATATACGCTCACATCCGACGGGAAATTCGGAGCGGAAGTCAGCCGGTCGCAGGACTATCCGTCCGGAAGTACTTTCGCCATCGCCGGTGCATGGAACGAGATGAAAACGTTCGAAGACGGCCGGGGATTCGATGTTTCCGTCGAGACTTCCGGTAACGAAGGAAACGAACGATCCCAGCTCATGTACGGGTATTTCTTCGATTCGGCCCTGTCGGCGTCCGGACTTCCGAGGCAGACCTATGTCGGCTGGCACCGAAGTTCGACGAAGATATTCGGGACATCCGGTGCGGACTGGCTTATCCAGACCGAGAACGTCGAGATCACGAAACAGGCGGTATTCGAATCGATCACTGTTCCGGAGGAGGGTGCAGGTTTCCAGGTGTACGCTTCCGATTACGGCAACTTCGATTCTGCCCGGACGGACGGTCTGGCATTCGAATGTGTCTCTGACGGACAAGGGAAGATCATTGATAAGGCTTCGGGCCGGATGCTGATTCTCCCGCCCGGAACATATACGATCCGGCAGACTTCCGTGCCGGAAGGAACGAAAGAGATGTCTCCGAATCCTGCATCCTTTACCGTATCCGGAAGTACCGTGAGAGTTACCCTGACAGACGAGATCCGTTCCGGATGCTTCGCGATCGAAAAGAAGATCGTAAGCGGATATGACGAATATGCCGGGACTTCGTGGGCAGATCTGGAGCCGGAGGCGGGTGCCTCATTTCAGGTGTGGAGCACGAAATACAATTCTTACGAGGCGGCGCCTTCTTCCTGCCGCGATCTTCTGACGACAGATGAGAAGGGCTTCGCGAAGTCGAAGGTCTTGCCGTATGGCGAGTACCGGGTACATCAGATCGAGTCGGAAGCGACGAAGTACACGTTCGTATGTGACGATACGACGGTGCGTATACAGGGTACGAATCCCTCGGATCCGTCCTCTCCGGAGAAGACCCTGAAACTGGAGAACCGGAAGTATGAGCTGAAGATACAGATCCGTAAAGTGGATGCACGGACAGGTGAAACCATTCCTGCTTCCGGCGTGGAGTTTCAGGTCTACGATGGAGATATGGCACTTCTTTCTGACTGGGATGGACAGGACACTTTCGTAACCGGAGCAGACGGGACGGCAGATCTTCAGAAACTGGGACTTGCTGTCGGCACATATTATATAAAAGAAAAGAAAGCACCTGTCGGCTTCGTCCTCAATGAGGAACCGGTCAGGATCGAAGCGAAGAAAGGTGAGACTTTTATCGGTGTCGGGCCGGAGGGCGACATGAAAGCGGTACCTTTCGCTGATGAAGAAGTGACGGTCGGACTGGAACTTCTTAAGACGGCGGAGCAGCTGACTTCATCGGTCCGCACGGATACAGGGTGGGACAGTAGCCAGGGCTATGACTTCGTGTATACAGAGCAGCCACTGTCCGGCGCCGTCTATGAACTCTACTGCAATGGCGATGTGCTGGATTTTTATCGGGATATCTCACTTCTGGATCCTTCTTTATATCCGGAGGGTGCCTATATCCGAAGTGAAGATGGAACGGCTTTCGCCCCGTTTAAGATGTTCGATATGGACGGAGACGGGGAGGCAGAGACGCCTCTTAAAGCCGGAACGCTGCTGGGCACCTATACAACAGACGAAGGCGGCCGCATCGAAGTAGAAGGGCTTTCACTCTCTGCGGTAACCGGGAAGGCCTCCTATAAAATGGTGGAGACCTCTTGTCCGGCCGGGTATCTGATCGGAAGTGAACCGGTGATCTTCGACATTACGGATAACCGTGAGGATCAGACGGTGCGTGAGATCCGGGTGTCAGAGAGCGTCTGTGACGAAAGACAGAAAGCCCGGCTTCTCCTCGACAAGACGGGTAGAACCTACGCCTTTGATGCGGAAAAAGGAGAATTTTTGGCATCTGATGCACCTCTGGCGGGAGCCGTGATGGGCATCTATGCCGCACAGCCGGTCCTTTCTTCCACCGGCGAAGTCCTGGTGCAAGAAGGAGAACTGATCGAAGTGGTGACATCCGATGAACAGGGAAGATGTGAAACTTCGGTTGACTATCCCTTCGGATGTGCCTTCTATGTGGAAGAACTCTCCGCCCCTTCGGGATATGTCCGAAGTGAAGAGAAGTATATGCTTGGAACAGACCTTGTTTCCGATGATGCAGGAAAAGTAACCGTGCATTTCCGGCTTCCGGAAGCCATTGTCAATGAGGCTTCACGCTCCAAGCTTACGATCAGCAAAATTGCGGCAGATACATCTCTTCCTATTGAGAATGTGGAGTTTGAGGTCTATACGAAGGACGGGCATCTTCTCGAGAAGCTCGTAACGGATAAGAACGGACAGGCGCAGATCTCGGTCCTCCTTCCATATGGAGAGGAACTCATCGTTAAGGAGACACGTACGAAGAAAGAATATGCCCTGGCGGAAGAGCAGATGGTCAAGATCACTGAGATTCAGGAAGGAATGGACGAGTATCCCTGCCAGGTGATGGAAATACTGAACTTCCGGCTTTCGGAAGTGCACGTGCTGAAAACATGCGGTGACGGGACGAGCACCCCGATGGACGGCGTGTCCTTCCAGCTCTGGAAGAAGGGAACAGCGGGAAAACCGGATGTGCTCCTTTCTGAAGAGAAGACGGATGAGAAAGGGGAGATCACGTTCTACCTGGGAGAAGGCGAGTACTATCTGGTGGAGAGCAGTGTCGGAAGATGGACGCAGTTCCGATTAAATGACGAACCCTTCCGTTTCTCCTGTGGGAAAGAAGGTAAGGTCCAGTATTTCGAGGTGGTGGACAAGCCGACAGAGACAATCGCAGAGAAGAGATCAGCAGGAAATGGCGAGCTTCTCGGCGGATGTGGTGTCACCGTAAGAACAGAGAACGGAGCGGATCTGTACTTCGTATGGAGGGAGGACCTCCACGGATATCTGGCATGCGAGCCATCCTGTGAGGGGGCAGTGAATGTTCTCTTCACGAATAGTGACAAGGAATCCAGACTGTTCGGAACAGTGTCTATTCTGGGACTTCCGGCCGGAAACTATGAGATCATCGAGGTTCTGGCTCCGGAAGGGTATAGAAATGATAGTGAAGTGATGTCCGTCACAGTCGGAAATACAGGTGTTCTCGGTGTAACCCGGCTCTATGACACCGTGAAAACTTCCGAAGTCGACCGACTGATCGGATATACATCCTTCGCCGTATGTGGTATTTCTGCGCTGGCCCTGCTCTCGCTGGGTTTGGTAGAGATGGGAGAGCGTATCAAGAGGAGACGAGGTGGCCGATGACGACTAATCGGTGGGTGCCTACGCCGATGGGTGTGCAGGTGATCAAAGTGATCCTGCACGCCGCCCCGTCTTCCTCAAGATGCATATAGTAGGAGAGCCGGGACGGCTCGATGGTTTCGATCGTATCGACCTGGTAGGTATAGGAGTTTCCGTTACGAAGGATCGTTATGGTATCTCCGATGACGACCTGGCCGAGCCGGTTGAAGAGAGAACCGTCCCGGCGCATCCTATGTCCGAAGATGACAAGATTCCCGCTTTCTCCGGCTTCGCAGGAGAGCGGCATTCGTCCGGCGCCGTATCGGAGTTCGACTACACCTGCACCGTCCCAGAGCGGGATCTCGCATTCGATGGAAGGAATGGAGATCGTGCCGTAGGCGGTTAAGGTATATTCCGTATTTTCAGAGGTTTCGGAAGAGTCGGTCGAATCAATCTGAGGGGTTCCCGAACCCTGTTCGGAAGAGAGCGGATCGGAAGCAGAACCGTTGGCCGGATCTTCGGACGGGTCTTCAGATGGATTTTCGGATGGATCTTCAGAAATCCCTTCTGAAGCGAGGCGCGAGGTCGTATATGGATCCGCATCGGGCCATTCCTCTTCCTCGCCCGCGACAGGCAGCGCGTCCACATCGACGACAAAGGTCACACCGCCACCAAGTTCAATCTGCTCGACCATGTCTCGTACCTGATCTTCGCGGCGGTTCTCCATAGTCTGCCTTCGGCAGGATCTGGAGAAAGCGATACATAAAATCAGGAACATGCCCCCGCACCAGATCACGAGAATGCCGGATTTAATATGTTTCTTACGCATCATAGATCATCCCTCCCTGCTGCTTCTTGATCCCTGTGAGAAAAGAATAGGCGCGAAGGGAAAATGCGACAATATGATATATCCAAACTTTGGTGAATTCTTTGTAAACGATGGAAAGAAACAGCAGTATACGAAGAATATGTTGACTTTCCATTCGCTTTAGAAGTAGAATTAGCAAGCCTGCCTGAGCAGGAAATATTATATATAGGAGGAAATAATGATGTCCGAAGAAACGTACCAAAATGTATTTGATGTGTTGGAGGCACGTGGTTATGTAGCCCAGACGACGCATCGTGAAGAAATCTACAATCTACTTAGCAAGCCGGGTGTCACCTTCTATATTGGCTTCGACCCGACTGCAGACAGCCTGCACGTAGGCCACTTCGTCCAGATGATGGTCATGAGCCACATGCAGAAAGCAGGACACCGTCCGATCGCCCTGATGGGTGGCGGTACCGGTATGATCGGTGACCCGACGGGAAGATCCGATATGCGTCAGATGCTGACACGTGAGACCATCGACCATAATGTCGAGTGCTTCAAAAAGCAGATGGGCAAGGTCGTAGACTTTTCTGATGGTAAAGCACTGATCGTCAATAACGGCGACTGGCTCCTGCCACTGAACTACATTGAGTTCTTAAGAGATGTGGGACCGCACTTCTCCGTAAACCGCATGCTCACTTTCGAGTGCTACAAGCAGCGTCTGGAGAGAGGTCTTTCCTTCCTCGAGTT
>JAEEIT010000194.1 GCA_016281535.1 Clostridia bacterium
AAGAAGGCTTCTGATTCTTCTTCGAAAGAGACGGATAAGAACGGGAAATGACATCGCATATCGCCAACCATACAGACTGTGTAGTACATGCATCACGTCTTCCGGAATACCGCTTCCCCTTCGGAGCGCGTAAGACCGGTGATTATGTGGATCTGAGCATAGATGCAGCTGTAAAGGTGGATGAGATCGTTCTTTGTTATGCGTATGGTCTGTATGGACTCTCGTATAATGAGCTCCAACTCCGAAAATCTGAAACGGTCCCGGACCGGTGGTGCTGCCGTCTGCGCATGCCCGCCGAGCCGGGTCTTCTTTTCTACTGGTTCTGCCTGAGAAGCCGGCACGCCGATATCGAGTCCATTGTCGATCCGCAGTGCCATGATTATCTATATAGAAATTATGACGAGGGCCGTACCTATCTGTACTATGTTGCTTCTTGGGAAGGGGAAGACGGGAAGGGTAAGTTTGCTTTCTCGGCGCCACGTGTCGGTGTGGATGAAGAGAAGTATCCGCACGCCTTCCAGATTACGGTCTATGAGAAAGCCTTCACGACGCCTGACTGGATGAAGGGGGCCGTGATGTACCAGATCTTCCCGGACAGGTTCTTCCGGGGTTCTGACTATTCTTTCGAAGCTATGGTAAAGACCGGCGAGAGCCGACCCGAGCGTATATTTCACGAAGACTGGTACGAAGACGTAGATATTGACGGCAAGCCGGAGACCGGCTATCTGGCGTGCGATTTCTACGGCGGTACACTTCGTGGAATCGCGGAGAAGGCGGAGTATCTGCGTTCGTTAAATATCGATGTGCTGTATCTGAACCCGATCTGTGAAGCCAGATCCAATCACCGATATGACACCGCAGACTACTTAAATGTCGATGCGATCCTTGGCGGGAAAGAAGGATATAAAGCTTTCAGTAAGACGATGAAGGAGAATCAGATCCGTTACATCGTGGATGGTGTGTTCAGCCATACGGGTGCAGACAGCCGGTATTTCAATAAGTACGGACGTTATCCGGAAGCCGGCGCGTACAGTGCTTTTGCCGAAGGAAAAGAAAGCCGCTTCGCATCCTGGTATGGGTTCTGGAGAGGAGAGAATAAAGAAGTCCTCTATGACTCCTGGTGGGGATTCCCGGAACTTCCGAATGTGAAGGAAGATGATCTTAGTTACCGGGATTATATATTGGGACCGGACGGCGTCGTGAATCATTGGATCCGTGGCGGTGCCAGCGGAGTGAGACTGGATGTATCGGATGAGCTTCCGGATTCGTTCCTGCGCGAGATGCGCTCCTGCGTGAAAGAGGCATCGTCCGGCGATGCGGTTGTGCTCGGAGAGGTGTGGGAAGAGGTCACCACGAAGATCAGCTATGGGAATTACCGTGATTTTGCCTTCGGCAGGACGCATGATACGGTGATGGGGTATCCGTTCCGGGAGGCGGTGCTGTCTTTCCTTCGCGGAGATACGGATGCACGTACGTTCAGTCTTACGATGGAGATGTACAGAGAGAATCTTCCGGATCAGATGTATTACTGCATGATGAACCTGATCTCGAGCCACGATGTGCCGCGCGCAATCACTGAACTGGTCGGTGTGCCGGATCCCGGATCCCGGGAAGAGCAGAAGAAGCTCCAGCTGACCAAGTCAATGAGAAGCCGCGGTGCTGCACTTCTTAAACTGGCTTTTGCCATTCAGATGCTGTATCCGGGGTGCCCTTGCACGTACTATGGCGATGAGATCGGTATGGACGGATATCGGGATCCCTTTAACCGCAGGACCTATCCGTGGGGGAAAGAGACCCCTATGCAGCAGAATCTTCTCTCTGATTTCCGCAGGCTCAGTTCTCTTAGAAGGGAGTACGAGGTGCTGCGCTGCGGAGAAATCAGGATGCTTGTTGCGGAAGGTGATGATCTCATATTCAGCCGTTTCCTCGATCAGGATGGGAAAGATCACTTCGGTAAAGAATGTGCCGGTGCAAAAAAGATTTTGTGTATATTGAATCGAAGTGATAAAATGAAAATGTTAGTTCGATTTGACAAAATAGGTGAGATCCTTTCACTTGATCATATACCGGATGTTTTCTCCGGAGAAGGCGATGTGACTTGTGTGGTTTCTACCACCGCTGATCCGGTCGAACAGGTGGAAGTAGGACCGTTATCGGTTTGTATATATGTTGAGGAAAAATAATAAAAAGGAATAAGGGAGGTTTCTATGGCAGATTTTGATGAGAATGGTGTGCAGATCCAGAATGAAGTGACCGAGGACGTAACCAATAAGAAGTGTCCGAATTGCGGCGCGACAGTTGTATTCGATCCGGGTTCCGGCGGGATGCTCTGTGAGTTCTGTGGGTATAAGACTGAGCTTCCGAAGGCGGATGCGGATAATGCGATATGTGAATTGGATTTCGAATCCGCAGAGAAGACTGCGAGCTTCGAGTGGGGGACACAGAAGAAGTCTGTAGTATGTAAACAGTGCGGTGCGGAAACGATCTATGATGCGCTGGAGACTGCGGCAGTTTGTCCGTTCTGCGGATCGACGAGTGTTATGCCTGCAGCAAGCAGTGATTCTATGTCTCCTGGAGCAGTTTGCCCGTTCTCCATTACGAAGGAGAAAGCCGGACAGAAGTTTATGTCCTGGCTTGGCGGCAAACTCTTCACTCCTTCTAAGGCGAAGAAGAGTGCCCGTCCGGAATCCTTCCAGGGTGTATATCTGCCGTATTGGACATATGATGCACAGACCACTTCTTCCTTTACGGCCAGAGCCGGATATGACCGCCGCGTAAAGAGAGGCGACAACTACGTCACAGAAACGACATGGCAGCCGGTGCGCGGCATTTATCAGGAATTCATCGATGATGAGACAGTCATGGCGTCGAAGAGAAATGAGAATTCGGTCGTCAAGGCTTGTGAACCGTTTGATTTCACCAAGCTTGTTCCGTACTCTCCGCAAGTCGTAGCCGGATTCATCGCAGAGAGATACTCCGTTGGTCTTAAGGAAGGATGGGGAATTGCACAGAACTCCATTAAGAAGAAGCTTCAGAATAACATCCACAAGTATATCCGCAGCAATTGGAGATGCGATCGTGTCGATTCCCTGCATTTCTCGACTCTCTATAGCAATATTACGTATAAGTATCTGCTGGTTCCGGTATGGATCTCTTCGTTTAAGTATAACGACAAGGTATACCAGTTCGTCGTAAACGGCCAGACCGGTAAGGTGGGCGGACATGCTCCGGTTTCCGTTCTCCGTGTACTTGCAGCAATCGGTATCGGTATTGCCGTTATCGCACTTATCTACTTCCTTACCCACTAAACGTAAGCGGATCAAAAATCAAATTGAAAGTGAAAAGGATCGCAACAATTGTTACGATCCTTTTTACTAATTGTGACTAAATTGTGAAATTTGTACAATGTGCACAAACAAAAAACATTGAGCAAATTTCTTTAATATATTATTATGATTGAGGTTGGGTCTGCGTAAAGCAGACGTGTAAGCATTTTGGCGAACACATTGGAGGGTTAACATGACAGAAGACAACACACATCTGGGTACTCGCGGAACTCGTTTCGGCCGCTGGATCAGGATGCTGTCCTGCACGCTCGTAGTAGCATTCTTGGGAACGCAGGGAATTGCAGCACTTCCATTCGGTACAGCGACAGATCACATGTACAAGGCCGAAGGTTCCGGTTATTCGACAACGAATCCTTTTAACTATACGCTGTTCTGCTTCGGCGATGCATCTTTCGGCGTGGCTGAAGGTGCACACTCTCAGGGCGCGATGGCGATTGGTGGAAACGCCAGTTTCTATGATTTCTCATTCGCAGGCAGTAATGCCGGATCGCTCGGATTATCGCAGCTTGTTGTTGGCGGAACACTGAGTTACGGCAACCTCCATAATCTGGCCGGTAACATCGAAGTAAATGGCACAGACAGATTGAGCGGAAGCAGTTACGAATTCACGCCGAACACTTATGGTGTGGTTTCTCCGGTTTCTGTCGATTTTGGTTCTGTGAAAGATAAGATGGTATCCCGTGCGAACAGCGCAGATGCTTTTGCTGATTCGAACAGTAATGCGAAGCTCAGCAACCGCGGCGGTGGCAAGTACGAAGTAGCACCGGCTGACGGTTTCGATACTTCCAATGATGTTATCGTTTTCAACATGCCTTCCGATGCGACAGTCCTCTATGTCCCGGCATATGTGAAAGTTATCATCAATGTAAAGGGTGATTCGGTCAGCAGTCTCCCGCAGCTGAGATTCGGTACTGCTGATGCTTCTTCTACACCGAATGATGCAGGCGATGAGCGTGATGCATATGTTGTCTGGAACATGGCCAGCGCACGTTCTGTTACTTTAAACTATATGTCTTCGCACGGTGCGATCCTTGCTCCGAATGCTCATGTAGAAAAGCAGAGCGGCAGCAGCAATGGTGCGATCATCTGTAACTCGACGTTTAGTACGTCTGAGTATCACTATGTACGAGTAAATGTGAACTTCACATTTAATACTCCTACTCCGACACCGACAGAGACACCTACACCGACTAACACTCCTACAGATACACCTACACCGACCAATACTCCGACAGTAACTCCGACGGAGACACCTACACCTACGAATACACCTACGCCGACGGATACGCCGACTCCGACGAATACACCGACGGCAACACCTACACCTACAAATACACCTACGCCGACGGATACGCCGACTCCGACGAATACGCCGACAGCAACACCTACACCTACGAATACACCTACACCTACGAACACGCCGACACCGACAAATACGCCGACGGCGACACCTACACCTACGAATACACCGACTCCGACGAATACGCCGACGCCTATTCCGACAGAGACACCGGTTCCGACAGTAACACCGCTGCCGACGGAGACACCTTCTCCGACACCGACGAACACACCGACACCGACAAATACGCCGACGCCGACTCCGACGGATACACCTACACCGACACCGACAGATACGCCGACGCCGACTCCGACGGACACACCTACACCGACGCCGACAGATACGCCGACGCCAACTCCGACGGATACACCTACGCCGACACCGACTGATACACCGACTCCGACGCCGACTGATACACCGACTCCGACGCCGACAGATACGCCGACACCCACGCCGGATCCGACTGTAACACCGACGGAGACTCCGACTCCTACCGAGACGCCGACACCGACGAATACGCCGACAGCGACGCCGACACCGAGACCGACCGCTACTCCGATTCCAACGGCGACACCTGTTCCGACAGCGACACCGGTTCCGACCGTGACCGAGACGCCGACTCCTACGCCGACTCCGGATCCGACAGCGACACCGACGGAAACACCGACACCTACGCCGGTTCCGACTGAAGAGCCGACTCCGGAAGTTACACCGGATCCGCCGAAGCCAACCGAAGTACTTGGTGCTTCCCGTGTTCCGAAGACCGGCGATACAGGATCTGCTGTGAAACTTCTTGCAGGATTGTTCTTCCTGGCTGTATCTGCTGCTTCGCTTACAGTAATGGCTTCGAAGAAGAAGGAAGAAGACGAGCAGTAATTCGTAAGAATGAATGAACAACGAAAGGGGTTGTCTCATAAGTGATTTAAATCACGGAGAGCCAACCCCTCATTTCTTGCCAAATACAGTCGGATTCAGAGTCAAAAAAGTAAACAAATAGTATTTTTGCACACAAGAATTGTGAATACCGTGATTCTAAGCATGCTATCGCCAGCACAGAATGTTTTCTGACCTGTTTTTTGTCTTTATGCTGTTTCCTGAAGTGGAAATAGTGCCTGACCTAGTCGGTTACCTTGTATTCGAAAGTGAAGTTTGTTCAGATCGAATGCCATTGCCAGCAAAAGATATTCGGTTCGCACATTCTCACGGCCCCGCATCAGAAATCTCTTGAATTCGTAATCCTGTTTGGTTATCCCGAATACACCCTCTGCCTGGATGGATCTGTTTACTCGAAGCTGAATACCTTTTTCGGAGACAATGTTCTTCCTGCTTTCTTCTCGGAACTGATCGAATGTTTCACATACCTGGATCGTCTTTGTGTATATTCCTTTGTAGCATTTCCCGTAGTAGGGACAGCGTTTGCAGGTCTTACACTTATACACCTTTATTTTGCTGACATATCCGGTAGATCCTTTCTTGGTTCTCATGTGAGAATATGTAAGTTTCCGCCCCGCTTTGCAGGTGTATGTGTCCTTCTTCTTGTCGTATTCCATCGCCAGCCGGAATTCCATCTCTCTTTGGAATTTCTTGGTCTTGGAATACTCGTAGTTGGATGGCTTAATGTACGATGTAATGTGTTTTCTTTTCAGATAGTCGTAATTCTCATCACTTTCATATCCGGCATCTGCGATCAGATTTTCAAAGTTCCTTCCGTAATTGCTGTTCAACCTGTCCAGAAATGGTATCAGCGTAAGGACGTCACTTCTTTCTGCCGAGATATCTACGCCGACTATATACTCGCTTTCTACTGCGACCTGCACATTGTATCCGGGCTTCAGCTGACCGTTACGCATATAGTCTTCTTTCATGTGCATAAAGGTAGCATCTTTGTCGGTCTTGGAGAAACTGTTCCTGCCCTTGAATGTTGACTTTGCGTCCTCATACTTTTTCTGTCTGTCCTTAAAATCTTCTATCGCTTCCGCCTGTCTTTGTATCTCTGTTTTCCGGTTCCCGATTCCATGTACAAATTCGATTCCCTGGGTATCTGCCATGAGGATAAGGTCGCTCCATAGTTTGGAAAGATACTCGGATGTGAGATAATCCGGTATGTGCTCTATGCCCAGTTCTTCTTTGAGATACTTAGTAGCCTTTTCCTGGAGTTTGACTTCGCTCTTCTCGACGGCACCTCTCCAAACAAAAGAATACTTATTGGCATTGGCTTCGATCTTTGTTCCGTCGATAAACAGATTCTCGAACCGGATCTCGCCTGCATCGGCTAAGAGCCGGACCAGTTGTGTTAGAAGACCTTCGATACAGGGACTCAGATGTTCCTTGCGGAATCTGGCTATTGTGTTATGGTCTGGTGCCTTCTCTCCGTGAAGAAGATACATAAAGGCCAGATTCAGCCTGCATGCTTTCTCGATATCTCGAGAGGAATAGATGTGCTGCGAGTATGCATACACCATTACTTTGAACAGATTCTTCGGTGAGACTGCCGGATTTCGTCCTTCTGACGAGTAGGTCAGGTACAATTCTCTGTAATCGATTCCCTCCAAAACCTGATCTATGAGTCTTACCGAATCATCTACGGGAATAAAATATTCTGTATTGATTGGTAGTGCCAGTTGAATATAGCGCCCGTTTCTGCTATAGTCAGACTGTAATTGTTGAATGGTTTTCACAAGTATATTCTAACAATTCGCGAGCTCTTCGGAGCTCTTTTTTATTCCTTTTTTCTGGAAAATATAAAGGGAGCTGCCTCATTGTTTTGAGACAGCTCCTTCTTCCCTGACTGATGCCGTGCGTTGTGTCTTACTGCCTTACAACCTACAAGCATTCTTTGTGTTGGCATGATTCTACCATACGCGGTTGCTTGCAAAAATAATAAAAAGCAGGACGATAATATTTCTCCAGCCCAGAGT
>JAEEIT010000028.1 GCA_016281535.1 Clostridia bacterium
AAAATCTTGAGAGCCTTTTGGCTCTTTGTTTACTTGTTTTTTCAACTCTATGAATTGAACTATTGGCTCGTATTTTAAGTAGTATATACTTTCTGCTCTTCTATTCAATTTTCAAGGTCCGTGGCACCCGCTCTCGCGAAGCGCTTGATTATATTATCACCTCACCTAGACCCTGTCAAGCAATATTTTGATTTTTTTCGCTCCTTTTTTCCAAGTTTTGATTACGGTTCATTTACGACGCTGAAACAGTCCCGAAACCATCACGTTTTCACGCGCATTTTCCGCCCGTTTCCAAGTGCAGCGCCTCCTCTGTCCGCAAGCTTTTTTTGAATATGAAATATAACGCACACACGCAACACGCGCGCGTATATAATAAGCGCACCCCGACGAAGCGAACAGATCCGGAACGCATCAACATACAAAAACAAGAATCGTCAGAACAAAAACTAAAGGAGCGATTCCGCATACCAAGCGACCTGAACTGGAACGTCATCACCATGAAGAAAAAATCAGAAACCAATACTTAAGGAGCGATTCCGCAGGGCGAACGCCCGAGGACCAGCGACGAAGTATTGGTTTCTGACTGATTTTACAAGTTTGTGATGACGTTCCGGATCAGAAGCGTCCACCGCCTCCGCCACTGTGGCCACCGCCTCCGCCGCCTCCACCGCCGTGGAAGCCGCCACCTCCTCCACCCGCGCTGGAGCTGCTCTGATAGACACGAGTGCTTTTCCTAAGGAATGTGTCCGACTGCTCGATCGTCAAACAATTCTTACGGTCGATATACTCGACAGAAGCCGGTGCTTTATCAAGTTTCTTGCTAATCGTGCAGAAGAGCGTGACGAGCCCTGCCAGAATGAGCGGGATGATCAGACATGCCCCGTAGGTGAGGATCAGACCGAACGAGTGGTAATCATATTCATCGAGATCGATCAAGAGGTTATAGATCGCCGTAAAATACTGTTCGCTGCTGAGCTCATCCCGGTACGTGCTGAAGAGTCTCGAGCAGTCGTCATCGTCCACGGTAAAGTATGCCGTTCCGTAGGTATACAGCCAGAAGAAGCGGCTTCCCGGCTTGTCCACCGTCAGGTCGATATACAGGCAGATTCCGGAGTTGTCCTGCATGCTCGTATGGATGCAGTGCTCCTTATAGATCTCGGCCGCGTAGTCCTTACAGTCATCATCGGAAATGCCTTTGGGATTGTCCCTGGTGGTCGCGATCACGATATTGATGTCGTGGGATTTCTTCAGATCCTTGGCAAGTTCCTCGAGTTCATCGAGCTCTTCTTCCGTGAAGATATCCGCGTCGTCCTCTATGTAGACGTGCTTGGGCGGGATCAGGTTCATGTAAATAAAGAGCGCGATCGAGGCAATCACGATGACCGCGATGATAGCCATGGCAGAAGCGGATACGGCATTCATCTCGCCCCACAGGCTCTTCTTCACACTGCTCAGTTCTTCTTTGATATTGACATCTGCGCGGACCTTCGATGTATCGGTCGTGCTTGCCTGAGGATTCTGGTTTCTCGTATCTGTACTCATCCGACGAATCCTCCCATCAGCAATCCGGTGATCAAACGCGTGATCGCCACCGTAATGGCCAGAACAATGAAGAACAGCACGATCCTCTTAAGCCGGCTGACAGGCGGTACGCCGGCAACCTCACCGGTCTGCCCGTTCATGCAGAAGTTGTAATCCTTACCGTTATATTTATAGTGAAGGAACCATACAGGCAGCAGCCCGTACTGCATCTTCGGCTCGAAAATCACTGTGTTGTCTTTCTTGACCTTCACGCCCTTGTTGTACTGCTTAAATGTCGGGTGCAGTTCATCGGTGATATACCCCTTCAGCCTTCCGATCAGTCTCCCCTTCAGATCGTCGCCGGTCAGGTCGTAGCGCTCGGCGAAGAAACCTTGCATATAGGCAGGATCGAATTTCTTCAGATCTTTAAATTGGAAAGGCTCGATGGCTTCCATAAGCTTGTCATCGATCCGCTGGGCGCCGTCGAGAGGGATGTGCTTCCAGACCAGGTTCATACGCCGGCGCACCTTATAGTACGAGGTCGTCACTGTGGTGGTCGATCCGACGGTGTGGGATTCCTCATGGACGCCTTCCCCCGTCACATCGACGTCGCTGTCGACGTTATAGAGCCAGAACGGGACATAAAGACCCGTAAGCTTCTCGATGTTCTTCTGGCTGACGAAGTCGAACGGCGTCCAGCGTCCGCCCTTACACCAGTCGAAGAATTTCTTGATGGCCTGGTCTTTACCATATCGGAAAGGAAGGATATAGTCCGGCGAGAATTCGTCGGTCATTCTCTGGGAGATAATGGCCGGTGATCCGCAGAAAGCACAGAACGTCGCGCTGGTGTTCTTGTCTGCGACGACCTGAGCACCACAGGCGTTACAGATAAACTGGACGCCGTCGTCTCCGAGACCTTCCCTGATGTGCTCCGCCGCGCCCTCCCGATGGATGCGCTCACCGGCATCCGAGTCGGCCGGGGTATCCGGAACGACAGAATTCTTCAGCTGTTCCGCAGTAAAACGGCCCAGACAGTATTCGCACGTCATCATCTGCTGGTCGGCATCGAAAATGAGATTGCCGCCACAGTTCGGACATTTAATCGAATCAGCCATGATTTCCTCCTTGTTTCTCCCGATGCTGCTATTTTACCATTCTTATGCCCAGGTTGCGAGATTGTGAAAATGTGCTACACTCGGAAATAAGCAACCGGCAGAACTGCTTCGGCAGGCACACCAACAGACATCTTCGGAGAATCTTATGCTCGAGGCAATACAAAACATCGATTTCTATATCCTGGATTTTCTCCAGACCATGGCAAGATCCCCGTTCTGGGATAAGTTCTTCGCCTTCTTCACGACTCTCGGGGATCCGGTCATGTTCATATGCTATGCGGCGATCCTTCTTGTCATCAAGGAAACGAGAAAAGACGGGATCATGGTCTCTTGCGGGCTTCTTGCGGGGCTTGCTCTGGGGAACGGTCTCATCAAGCATCTGGTCAACCGTGCTCGTCCGTGCTGGATCCGTCCTGAGGTTCCGCTTCTCATCAAGAACCCGACCGATTCTTCTTTCCCTTCCGGTCACACTTTATCTGTGACGATCTTCGCCATTATCCTGATCCATAACCATCCGAAACTCGCCTACGGCCTTATCCCGGCCGCGCTTCTTCTTGCGTATTCGCGGATGTATCTGTATGTCCATTTCCCCAGCGATGTCCTCGCCGGTCTTCTTCTGGGAACAGGAATCGGAATTGCAACATGTTTCCTCTCCCCGAAGGTGGAGAAGAAATGGAAGGAACGTGCGAAGAAGATTTAGCCGGATGCCAGAACATTCAGCCGTCTTCTGATATTATCGGCGGCCTGTGTCACCTGCACTTCTCCATCGATGTATTTCTGTGTCTCCTCGAATACGATCTGTACCACATCTATGTCGAAGATATAACGGCGGAGCGGTTTCTTCATGAATTCGATAAAAGCAGCCTCGTTCTTCTCGACGGTATTGAGGTCGACCATCACTTCTTCGCCTGAGCCGTACATGTCGCTCATACAGATATAGAGATCATTGGAGCCAGATGCCAGATCCGCACAGTTCCTCTCGAAAGCATGCACATTCACAGGGAACCGCGCTCTGTCGTCGAAATCGAAACCACCACTATATTCGACCGACTTTCCGATATCCTTCTGCACCTCTTCAGAGAGCATATAGAGGATCACGTTCCAGGCCAGTTCCTTCTGCGTGGAGCAGGACGCGATCCCGCAGGTCATGTCGCTTCTGACCACGCTGGTCATACCGCCACCGGGGAATCCGTACCATGCGAAGCTTCCTTCGATCATGTGGGAGAGGGCAAAATCAGAAAGTGAAGTGATCCTTCCCACCGAAAAACCGCCTTCTCCGTTATAGAGTGCGTCTGCCGTTTCACTGACGGACGGTTCATAGAGCATCAGGTATTCATCCAGTTCATCATAGCCGATATCCTGTGTATTCGTACGGATCACTTCCAGCATCTCGATCAGAGAATCTCTGTCGATGTTGCTCGTACCGTGTTCGTAATCGATCCATGTACCGGTTTCTGCCTTCACGAACAGAGACAGAAGCATACTCGAAGGATAGTACGAGAACAGTGTTAACTCGCCCTGGAAGATATTGCCGGCTGCCGTGTAATCATGGTAGGTCAGATTCGACTTTCCGTCTGCCAGCACGGTGTTGCCAAGAATGCTGTAGAGCTGGAACGACAGAGGGATCTGGTAGAGTTTCCCGTTTGTCTCGAATGCGTCAAAAACACTTCCGAAATACTCTTCACGGTTGATGCCGTGGATCCCGTCCACATAGCCGTTTAAGTCGGTAAGACAGTTTCCGTTATCGAAGACCCCACTGTCGCCGGTTCCGACGATGATATCCGGACCAATACCGGAACGGATCTGCGCGGCCATATTCTCCAGAGCCGCCTCATACGCTCTGTCTGTCTCCGCCACACTATCGTAGAAGGAGAAATCCGCATAGTCATAGATCTTCAGCCAGATACTGTTCTCCGGATTCCGGTTGTACTCGGAAATATACGCCATGAGCGGACCGCTGGAGATATCCACGCCTCCGATCCAGATCACGTTCTGGGAGGCGTGCGGGTGATTCTCCGAGGGGGTCAGCTTCAGAAGACAGGGGATCTCGCCCTCAACATTATTCATGGTCGTCGCGATCAGAAGACGTGTCTGACCGGAACCTTCAGAGGAAGGATCTGTCACGTCCGTGTGCCGGGAAGCCTCTTCGAAGCTCTCGTCCACAACAACGTTCCCTTCGTTCTCGGAAGGCTGGTAGTCAAAGGATACCGGATCCTCTTCTTCCACGACAGGAAGTACGGTAAGCGTCTGGGAAAGCGCGCCCTCTTCCAGGACACGGATATTGCCCTTATCGATCAGTCTTCTGTCTGCATCTGTCTGGTTCCAGTCCAGAAGCCGGCTGAATTCACCTGTCTCCAGGTCCAGCCTGCCAAGTGCATTTCGCGTGGCGGCATAGATCCCGTTACTGTTCTGGAATACCTTCATGCCGGCGATGTTATCCGTATTCTTTCCGGTCTTGCTTACCGAGAACTCCCCGCTGGGCTCTATTGCAAGTTCCAGAAGAACGCCGCCTGTTCCTTCGTCCGCTTCCGAAAGGATCTCGGCGTAGTAGCGGCCGTCTTCTTCCCAAAGGCCAGAGCACCACTCATAGTCTGTGAGTGAATACCCGCAGAGGAATTGTCCCAGCATATCGACCACACAGATCTTATCTCCCAAAGACAGAAGGATATTCCCGTTATCCAGCATCAGCGCACCGATCAGGAGGCTTCCCGATTCCTGGTAGATGACCACCGGCGGATTCAGCCTGAGGCCGTCCAGTGCGGAAAACGTTGTGGCGTAAATGTTATAGTAGGAATAGGAAAAGTCATCCGTCATGTCCGCGTAGCTATAGAAAGCAACGATGTTTCCTGCTGCATCCTCACAGAAGATCGCATCGTCTGTGTACTCGTTGTCAAATTCCAGGTATGAAATGAATTCGCCATCCAGGTTATATACCGCATACTTGAATTCCACCGCCTCATATACCGGGCCCGAGCCCGTTACGACGGCCTGGCTGCTTGTATAGTACCGGTATACCGGCACGATGATAAAGTCACGAAGGATGATCGGTGTTTTCGC
>JAEEIT010000195.1 GCA_016281535.1 Clostridia bacterium
ATCCTGCTCGTTGTGGCGATGATGTGCACACCGGCCTTGTTGAGCGGCTGTAAGGATAAGCAGACGGAGGAAACGAAGAAATCCTCACGGACGAAGGCCGCGGCCGAAGAGGCGTCGGACGAGGGAGAAAACGACGAGGATTCGAATGGCGAATCCGACGACGATGACGACGCGTCCGGAAACGGCAGCGGAAGCGGGACCACGAATGGGACCGAGCCCGAAGAAACCGAGCCGGAGGAGGAAGAGGAAGAAGACCCGTGGGCCGAACCGGAGGAAGAATTGTCCGAAGAGGAGACGAGGGATCTCGCGCTCGAGATCGCCGGGGAAGTCGGGCTTTCTGAAGAGGACCTGCACGGGCAGTACGCCCTGTTCCTTCGGTACGCCGGCAGTGTTTCCAGCAATGCGGAACTTCACGAATTTAACTGCTATCTGTACCGGATTTTCCCGATTATTGCAGATCACATCAAGCCCGAGAACGAGGACTACTTCCTCAAGAAAGTGCGCGAGCTCGAATTCCATATTATCGAGACCGAAGATTTCTGGGGCGGGTTCTCCCCCTGGTCGAATACGATCGAGATCGGCATCAATCAGTTTAAGGATTCCACGCCCGGCATACAGGCGACCGGACTTTACCATGAGCTCATGCACTTCGTCGACAGTTTCATCGACGGGCCCACGACCACGATCGTACTCATGGACGATGGAAGCTTCGTTGACTCCAGTGCTTTTGACGAAGAAGAACTGTGGGACATGAAGTTGCTCGATGCGTCGTACTGGGCCGAAGGCGGCTCCGAGAAATACTACGCCCAGTATTTCTCCCATGCTCCGGAGACCGGGGCCTACGAGGTGGCGGAACAGTTCCTGGTCGGACTGGAATACATCTTCGGAAGTGAAATAGTAGACGACATTTTCTTCAGCCACGACACGGACGCGAAGTTCATCGCGCTTCTGGAGGAGAACGGCTTCAGCCATGAGGAGATCATCAAGCTCTATCACGTGATGGATAAGATGCTCGACAGGGAGAAGATCGACCCGGATAGCGCTGCCGAAGAGTTCCTGGACCCGCAGGAGACCCTGATCCGGCTGTATATCAATAACATTGGCCCGGACTTCGAAAGTGACGCCATCTTCTGCCGGATCCTGGCAACGATGGAGGACGATGTCCTGAAGAATATTCCTTCTGAGTATCGCGATTTTACAAATACACTTCACCGTTTCTCTCCGGACAAGGAGCAGGAGCTTCTGCGCCAGATCCGAAAGGAAAAGGGCTTCAGCAGTGAGGGGATGGACTTCACGCTGCCGCCTTCACCGCTTCTGGTCGATGGCGAGTACAAGCTGGTGGGGAATTTCTTTATCCGTGAGGACGGTGTGCTTCTGACCCGGACTACCGTGATGGACTATGATTTCGAAACAAATGAACTCATCAGCTTCGAGGTCTACGACGACTTTATTCCGGAGAAGCTGTTTGAGAGACTTCCTTCCGACGATTCGCCGGAGGCGGCACAACTGGTCGAGGGGCTGCTGTGCGACAATTCGGCGGCGCACAGTCAGACGGTCAAGATCACGAAGGGACCTCTCAAGGATCTCTACCAACGCGCTGTGGACATCGGCAACCAGTACGGTGTGTATATCTGGTTCGGCGGGATGACGCCGGATGGAGTGCTTTTCGCCGAGGATACGAAGGCCGTGGATCACACTTCTATTTCTGCGGCGCTAGATTCGATCGAGGCGGTGCTTGCTCAGTATCCGGAGGGGTATTTCGACCAGCTTACTTTCAACACGTACTCGGCGATCGCGATCTGTCTTTATTACGGGAATTTTGAATATGGCTTCCCGTCTACGGCGTTCGTGCGGGATACGAACTATCTGATGCTCTATGTCGATACTTATCGGGCGACCTACATAGGGGATCCTGCCGACGCGAATAACTTCATGTCAGAAAGCTTCGACAGCATCGATTATTGTGCGGCCCAGCTGATTTGTGATATCTGGCGTATGTCGGAGAAGGTCATGACGGCCCGAAACTCTTTCTTCGATAGAAGCACCTACACGGAGGACTCCTGGCTGGCTCTGAATCCTTCGGGCTTCGAGTATCTTCTTTCTTCTGTAACGGATGAGATCGAGGCGTATGCGGCCGAGGTCGATCTTCAGTATTTCCTCTGTAAGGAGGCCATTTCCTACGCCGATGTGGACCGTGCGATCACATATCTGTACTTGATGTATTCCGGCATGACGGGCTCGTTCCCGATCGAGATGACGCCGGAGTGCCTGGCCAAGGCGGAGTACCTGTGTTCCGAGCTCCGGTTCTATTTCGGGACCGACTCCTGGCCGGAGACGACCACCTGGGAGCAGGCGATCCGGTGATCGGGTGATCGGGTGATCAGGTGATCGGGTGATCCGGTGATCGGGTGATCGGGGCGCCGGGCGCCGATGGCAGTACGCGGGTGATGAGGCGCTGGGCACGGGTCTCTCGGCTAGAGGATGGAACACATTAATCTTTCGTTTTGCGCGGTTTAATGTGTTACGCCAGAGATCCAACACATTAAACTCCAGTTTCAAGCGATTTAATGAGTACGTCTCGGAACGATCTGGAGCGCCTAACACATTAAACTCTGGGTTTGAGTGGGTTTAATGTGTATAATCATGCCCCGGAGGCGCTGTGCATAGTGCTTTTTACACATTAAACGAAAGATTCTTGAAGTTTAATGTGTCAGCCCCTCCCAACCACGCCCAATTTACACATTAAAAGACATCTTCTGAAGATTTAATGTGTTGCACCCTCTCAGACATGCCCCGGGCCGGTCCAATGTCATTCACTTCTTTGAATTCTTATGCAAAAGCACTGTTCCAGGGGGCGCGCGGCAGCCCGACGGGGACGGGGGAACCGATCGCGTGGGATTGGCTTCGCTCGGTGCAGTGTTCCACGCGCAAAGGCAGGTGCAGACAACACAGGAAAACAGTGCTTTGGGCGAAGGAAACTAGTGTATAATGCAGATATGAGAAGGTATATCACGAAAGAGGACAAGCGCATCCTGGACAAATACAGCGGGCGGATCCAGACCTTGATGGTCTCCGGGCAGACGACCCTCAATTTCGTCGCGCTCGCCATCAGCTGCACCGTCGGCGCGATCGGCGGCGCCATCGTCGGGTTCGGCGTGCTCGGCATGAACCACCCGTTCTCGCTCCCCGCGTTCTTCCTGATCATGCTCGGCGTCACCGTTCTGGGGACTGTACTCACCGCCGTCATCGGCACGCGGAGGAAGCGCAACAGGATCTTCCGCGTGGGCAAGACCATGATCAACGGCGCCACCTGCGTGGGCGATGTCACATGCCCGCCGATCGCCTATACCGAGGACGATCTTGTGGACGAGAAAGGCCACCCGTATAAGATTTTGTGCAGTGAGTTTGTGGCGCTGGCCAACCGCGTCGGCGAGCGGCTTATCGTGGTCGTGAACGGAGAGATGGTTTTCCTCATGAAGGCGGAGGGCAAGCTCGCCACATTGATTCCGGCGGAGGCGCCGCAGCCTGTGAGCGAAGAGTCGGCCGTCATCGCACATCAGAATGAACTGGATCACATTTCTTCCATGCCGGGGACTGCAGTTTCGGCTGCGGCTTCGGAGCAGGTTCCGGTGACGGAGCCTGTGACAAGCCCGGCGCCAAGTGCTTCTGCAGTACGGGCACAGAACATGGTAGGTCCCGCTGTTACGGAGCACGAAAAAAGGCAGATCGACACGTTCTTCAACTACTACGTGAACACTCATCACCTGCGGCGCTCGCTGGTACTCCTCGGCACGGGTTTCTTCGGCTTCTGCTTCCTGGCGATCGTGATCTTCGCCGTGTACGGGTTCTTCTTCGACGGCACCGCCTACGAGGACAACTACTTCCCCATCGCGCTGCCGCTGCTGCTGGTCCTGCCGCCGATCTTCCTCTACACCTGCCTGCGCCTTTTCCGCTCCTATCTTCGCAAGAAATACAGGAACATCGTGTCCGTCCGCCCCGTCATTCTCATAAGTTCGAACGTCAGTTTCGCCGCCCCAAATGCGCGTGATTTCATCATTTCGGAGTTGAATGTCGATGGGAAAATGGAAGCGAAGCAGTACGTCGGCCACCGCGGCTACGACTGCGCGGACGCCTCCCGCATGAAGCCCGGCCAGACGATCTACAAATACACGTACGGCGACGGCGAGCTTTTCTTCGGGTCACGCTAAGCGCGCGCATTTCTTCTGCAACCAAGGCCGCGCGGGCCCGTGCTCTTTTTCTTCGGCTCACGCTAAGCGCGCTCGGGCACGGTCACACTGCATCGACGCATTCCGCTCGAAAAGCACTGTTTTCAGTGCTTTTGCATAAGTATTCATGGAAATGAATGAGAAATAGCCTGTCCGAGGCGCGTCCGCCGGGCCCGACATACCAAACCACTCAAAATGAAGATTTAGTATGTCATTTGAGGCGGTTTTCAGGGGGTCTAACATACCAAACTTCAGATTTCGTGAGTTTAGTATGCTATTTCTTTATACATTTTGCCTTCAGGGCAGAAAAAAGCATACTAAATGCTTCGAAATCGAGTGTTAGTAGGCCGACGCCTCGAAATCACGACCTAACAAACATACCAAACTCATGAAGATGGAAGATTAGTATGCTGGCGGCGGGGTATCGAGGGCAAGAAGGACAGCAGAAGCCCGCGCCAGCGCTCCCTATGAAAAAGCACTGTCGCCCGGGGCCCAACAGCCAACTCGCAACTCACAACTCACGATCACAGCAGCGGCGTGTCGTTGTACTGCTTTCTGTCGCACTTGTTGACGTGGATGAACACGTTGTGCAGGAGGTTGACGCTCGTCAGGATGACCTCGCCCTGATTGAGCTTCCGGACATGCTTCATGGCGTAATCGTCAAGGTGGTTCTCGACCGCATGGATCTCGTCATTCAGCATGAGACGGTGGATCAGCATCGTACCGACCTGACCGAAGAGGACCGGCGAAACGTCCTTCGGGTTCTGGGTCGTGAGATAGAGGAAAACGCCCTTGCGACGGCCCTCTCTGGCAATCAGGGTCAGACCGCCGTGGAATTCCTTCTCGGAATAACGGGACTTCGCGTATCTGTGCACCTCATCGATGAAGAAAACGAACGGATACGTGTTCTTTTGGGACATAACGAAGTTACTGACGAGGTCGACGACCATGCCGCCGACGCCCTCTGCCGCACCGAGCGCAGACGCATCGATGTACAGGCTCTCGTTCGGACGGTGGACGAAATCCTCGACCACATCGAGCAGGTTATTCATGCTCGGGTCATTCGAGAAGAACGTCAGGAAACGCGTATTCGTCATCTGGTACTGGATCTTCTGCACGAAAGATGCATTGGCATTCGCCTTCAGCGCATCGTAACGGAAGCGGAAGTTGTAGTCGTTATCACGGTCCGGCTCGCAGACGGCCTCGGCCTGGATCTGCTCCGGCAGCAGCTCGATGTTAAAGTCGGTATCTTCATTGGAAACAGAAGCGAGATTCTCCTGCACCTCGTCGATGTTCGCACCGACCTTGAAGTAGTAGGAATCGTCGCCGATCTTCTTCATGAAACGCAGCGACGTGATCGCCTCGGCAAGGACGGCACCCTGCCCGCTGTTCTCCGCCTCGAAGAGCTTCTCCCACTGTTCCATCGTGATCTTACTCGGTGAGATCGTCGTATCGACACCGAGCGTCAGCTTGATGATCTCGTCGTCGGTAAAAGCATCGCGGTACTCGCCTGTCGGGTCGATAATGAGTGCCTTACGCCCGGTGGCGATCAGCTTGTCGAGGATCGCCAGCGCGGTGGTGGACTTACCACTGTTCGTCGCGCCGATGCACATCAGGTGACGGTTGAAGAGCGTACTCGGCTTCAGCGTCACGGACGCCTGCGCAGAACGGTTCAGGTATGTCGCGAACGACGGCAGCGGCTGCTCGTCATCCCTGGAGAATTCGAGGGACTGGATGAAGAGCTTATACACGATATCCGGCGCCAGGTAGACCTTATCGGTAATGCCGAGGGTCTTAAAGCCCGCCAGCTCGAACCGGTTCGAATTCGGTGTCAGCACGGCCAGCGTATCGATGCAGATCTCGTGATAGCCCTGCGCCTTATCCGCAGAGGACTCGGAAACATTCTTTCTCGTGGACTTATTCTCGAAGACCTCGCCGAGGAACACACCTACGGTCGAGTCGACCAGAACGAAGTAGTTGATCGTATTCGGCAGAAAAGAACTGTTCAGTTTGCTTCTGTCGAGCATTGCGTCTACGTTTTCAATATGGGCGATACAGTTGCTTCTGTAAACCTGAGTGATTTTGCCGAGATAGTAGTCCTGAAGATTAAGTCCTTCGTAAAGAGCGTCAAGTGTCATTTCATGCCTCCGCGTTATGTAATTCTCCCGTCCCCGCAGAAAGGGATAATACTATTATAACTTTCAGATCATGAAATGGAAATCTTTTATGTAAAGATTTTAAGAAGAATTTGAGAACAGCTCCGTATCCTTCCCGGCAAGCTCTCCTCCGCGCCAGAAGCACTTCCGACGCGGTATTCATAGAGGCTCGCGCGTTTTCAGCGCGCCCCCGCCTTACGTTCTAATTGCCGGCCGGGCCGCGCCCCGCTCCCTTTGCCAGTGCTTCGCAAGCGTGATTATAGTTCTTCCTGCCCGACGCTCGTGCTGTTCACCTGCTCGTCCGACATACCTTTCCGCTCATCGATAAACGCCCGGAACTCGGCGATCGCCTTCCGCTCGTTATCCGTGATCCCGTCGGTCGTCTCCGCCATCGCCACGATATCCTGCATAAAATCCTCAAGCACCTCCGGCTCGACACGGTTGATATAACGCTTCACCGTATCGAAGCACCGGCTCTTATCCGCCAGGATCATCTTCAGGTCCGAGCGGAACTGCGCCCCGCCACACCCGTTTTCCAGAAGGTTCTGGCACATCTCATCAATGATCCTCTGCTCATCCGCGGACACCCCGTCGATCTTCGCAATGTAGTAACAAAGGGCGATCCGGACCATCTCAAGATAAGACGGATCCTTGATCGGGGTAAAAGGCTTCTTCCGTAGGCATTTCTCATCCACCGGCACGCCGTTCGGATCATAAATATCCGCCGTATAATATCTGTTTTTGCCCATCGCCATCGCATATCTGATGGAACCCGGTAATCCGCCACTACTCCACATCTTTCTGTACCTCCAACCGCAAGAACAACTTCTGTTTCCATCGCTGTCCCACCTGATGATCCCGCCGATTCTTCCATCGAAAAGCCAGGCGAACCCTACACGTCGCCTCCTATTATATCAGATTCCCACGTTCTGGGATATCGCATTCACGGCCCAGTGCTTTTCACGGCGATTCCAACACATTAAACTTCAGTTTCGAGCGATTTAATGAGTACGCCCTGGAGACCCTGACACATTAAACCCCGGTCTTGAGTGATTTCAATGTGTAAAAACATGCACCGGAAGCGGAGTGTATAGTGCTTTTTACACATTAAAAGGACGATCCATAAGATTTAATGTGTCAGCCCCCTTCAAAGCACGCCCAATTTACACATTAAAACGACACTTCTAACGGGTTAATGTGTCAGACCCTCTCAGACAGGCCCCCGGCCGATCCAATCTCATTCATTTCCATGAATACATATGCAAAAGCACTGTTTCCAGTGCTTTTCGAGCGAAATCGCGACCGCGCGACCCCGCTGCCATTACTAGCAATTCCATCTCGAGAAGCGACCCCGCTGCCATTACTAGCAATTCCATCTCGAGAAGCAACCGCACTACCCGCACTGCCATTACTAGCAATTCCCGCGCCGCCCGGCCCGAGCAGTGCCCGCACGCCGCCCGGTCACACCAGATAATTGTGTGCCTGTCGGTCGAACATCTCGCGGTAGCGGCCGTTCCGCTTCATGAGCTCGTCGTGGGTGCCTTCCTCGATGATCCGGCCATGCTCGAACAGATAGATGCGGTCGGCCATACGCGTCGTCGAGAGGCGGTGAGAGATGAAGATGACCGTATTCTCGCCGGCATTCTCGATCAGGTTCTTATTGAGCTTATACTCCGAGACCGGATCGAGGGCCGAGGACGGCTCATCGAGGATCGAGACCGCCCGGTCGTCGTTATGGAGGAACACACGCGAGATCGCGATCTTCTGCCCCTCGCCGCCCGACAGATTCACGCCCGACTCGTCGAACTCCCGCGTCAGAGGCGTGCGGATCCCCTCCGGCAGCGACCGAAGCTTCCTCCCGAAGTCGGCCTTCTCCAGGGCACGGACGATCTCCGCCTCGTCCCCGTCTTCCACCTTCCGCAGCAGCACATTCTCCGCGATCGTCGCCGCATAGATGTTATAGTCCTGGAAGACCGCACTGATCTTCTTCCTGTACTGCCGCGTGTTGTACTCGCGGATATCGTGCCCCGCGTACGAGATACTGCCGCCCGTCACATCATAAAGACGCATCAGCAGCTTCACGAAAGTGGTTTTGCCGGCGCCGTTCTCGCCAACGATAGCGATCTTCTCACCCGGCCGGATCTCGATCGAGATGTCAGAAAGCGTATCCTCCTCTGTATGCGGATAGCGAAATGACACATGGGAGAGCACCAGCGCCCCGGTTTCCTTCGCGGGGGTGAGTCCGTCGGCCACCTCGATGTTCGGCTCGTACTCGAGAAGCTTGATGAGCTTGTCCCCATACCGCCCGATCACCTGAAAATCCACCAGGCAGTAGTTGATCTCGTTCAGATTCCGCCTCACGTAGTTCGCCGCATTGTTCGCCGAGGCCACCTCGCCGAGGGCGATCGACTTCAGGACCAGCGCGAGATAGCCGAGGTACGCCGGGATCGCGAAGAAAGAGAAGATGGTAAAGACGGAGATCCAGTTCACCAGCGACACCCACGTCAGCGGCGGGCCATATATCCGCCCCTCTTCCGCCGCCTCATCCAGCGCCTCGTCGAACTGCAGGCGCAGCGGTCCCCGGACGTCCGTAAGCTTGCACTCCTTGGCGAATTCCGGCTGATAGAAGACGCGCTTGCTGTAGTCGGCCTTCCGAAGTTTCTTCCTGTACTCCACCCACCAAGTGTAGTTGATCTTCTCGATCTTGAAGCGTGTCGCCAGATTGACCAGGAATCCCGCTATAGGAAAAAGCGCCAGCACCGGGTCGATGGTGAGTATCATGGCGGATGCGACGAGCAGGGCCACCGTTCCGCCGATGATCTTACTGACGACCGTCACCGCGTCCGCAATCAGTTCGTCCGCGCGTTGGGAGACGACCGCATACGTATCATAGCTCTCCGGATCGTCGTAGAAGATCAGGTCCTTCAGGCTGTTCTTCTCGGCCAGGTCCCGCTGGATCCGTCCGCTCAGCGGGATCAGTTTCGCCTGCGCCCACTCGTTCAGCATCTGGCGCATCCACTCGAGGATCACGACCAGCACCAGCGAGATGAGGAGCAGCACCATGATCCGGTAGAAAGACATGTCACCGGTCAGTCCGTTGATGATCATCTTCAGGATAAATGTATCGTTTGCCGCCATGCCGGACAGAAGGAGAATATTCAGGATCATGATCCGGAGGATCAGGGGCCGGTCGTATTTACCGGCGTACTTGAGAAGATACGTAACGTTGCCGATCATCTGCCGGATCGTGATTCTCTCTTCCTTCAGCTTATCTTTTCGTCTCGATGCCGTGTTACTCATAGAACGCCTCCGCTCCCCGGAGAAGTTCCTCCGGCAGACTCTCCTGATAGTTCTCCGCCTGAAGCATAAACATCTCGTAGTAATGCCCCCGCTTCTCCATCAGTTCCTCGTGCGAGCCGTGCTCGACGACACAGCCGTCCTTCATCATATAGATCTGATCCGCCATCCTCGCCGACGACAGCCGGTGCGAGATGAACACCACGCCGCGTCCCTTCGACAAACGCATCATGTTGTTGTACATGTTATATTCGGCCAGCGGGTCGAGCGCCGAGGACGGCTCGTCGAGGATGACCATATCCGGCTGCTGGGCGAATACCCTCGCGATGGCGATCTTCTGCGCCTGCCCGCCCGACGGGATAAAACCCTCCTCATCAAATTCCCGGCTCACGATGGTGTCCAGTGCTTTTACCAGACCGGGATGCGACACATCGAACTGCGCATCCAGCAGCGCCTGTCGCGCCAAGTCGTAGTCCTCCTGCCCGGAAGGCCGGCGCATCAGGACATTCTCCACGAGGGGCAGCGCGAACACCTGCAGATCCTGGAACACCGTCCCGAAACGCTTGCGGTAAGCGTTGCCGTCGATCTCACCGATATCCGTGCCGTTCACGAGGATCCGGCCGGAAGTGACCGGATACAGCCCCATGAGGAGCTTGATGAGTGTGGTCTTCCCCGCGCCGTTATAGCCGACGATTGCGAGCTTCTCACCCTTCTTCCACAGGAAACTCACGTTCCGGAGCGTTTCACCCGACGCGCCCGGATAGGTGAACGAAACGTCCTGAAGTTCGATAGTGCGGATCTCACCGATATCGGGCTTAGCCGCCTGCCGCGGGCGCTCCGTCTCCAGAAACTCATAAAGATTTCGGAACAGGCGCGACTCGTTGTTCAGGAAGATCCGGTTCTCGACCGCGTGCTTCAGCTGGTCCGTCGAGAACGCCATCGCCGAGATCATGGCCACATAGCTCGAGACATCCGTGACGCCGCCGTTTTTCACGCGAAAAGCAACGTAGAAATACGCCGCGATCCCGGCGAGGATCGAGTAACTGCCCTTCATGAGGAAGGAGTAAAATGCCGATTTCATGCGGTAAGTAAGCGAGATCCGTCCCATCTCCTCGACCGCCTTCTCCTGCTTGTCGAGCATGATCGAATTGATGTCGAACAGCCGGATCTCGGAAGCATATTTCTTCTCATAATACACACGCTTGACATAGTCCGCAGTGCGTTTGTCGCGCGTGATGGCCTTCTCGCGGGCGTAATTGCACTTGCCGTTCTTCTTCCCGAAGTAAAGGCTCACCACCATCGGGATGACCATGAACACGAGAAGCACCGGGTCCACCGTCAGAACGATCACCAGCGACATGATCGTCGCCCCGACGTTGCCGATATACACGCCCGTCTGGATCGACAGATCGATCGCCGACTCCGCGCACCGGTCCAGTGCCCGCGCGTACTTGTCGTAGAACTCCGGCGACTCGTAATCCGAGAGCTCGATCGTGTCCGAGATGTCCATCACGCGGTGGAAAATGTGCCGGTACACCTCCGGCATCTTGATCTTCCTGTACGTTTCGTACCACCCGCAGATGAAATGCACGCACACATGCCCGAGGCATGCGACGATCAGAAACCAGAAAAGCCTGCTGTACGCGATGTTCCGCTCGATGCAGTTGAAGATGTACTTCGTCAGGTACACGAAGAAAAACACATAGAAGATCTGCTCGATCGAGTTCTTGAAGATCGTGAACGGCAGCAGCAGCCGATCCGCCTCCCAAACCTGCCGAAGCGCATACCGCAGCTGTCTCCACATGCTATCTTTCTTCTTCATCGAATTCATCGACCGGCACTCCCCCGTGAGAAATTTGTTTCCCATCTTACCACTCCTCCCACGTCAAAAGCACTGTTTTTATACTGTGAGGATACTTCTTTTTTCGTGCCCCTCCTGGGACCGCGCCGCCGATCACTCCTCTTTCCACCCCGCCTCGCCGCTCCAGTGCTTTTCCCGCCGCGGGAGCGGCTGAACACATTAAACTCCGGTTTCAAGCGTTTTAATACGTATCTCTGGGGCACTCCGAAGTCCCCAACACATTAAACTTCAGTCCCGACCGGTTTTAATGTGTAAAAACACGCCTCCGAGGTATATTGCATAGTGCTTTTTACACATTAAATGAGCGATTCGCAAGATTTAATGTGTCAGACCCCTTCCAAACACACCCAAAATACACATTAAATAGATCTTTCTGAGCGTTTAATGTGTCGGCCCCTCCCCGGTACACCTCGAGCCGCTCCAATCTCATTCACTTCTTTGAATACTCATGCAAAAGCACTGTTCCCCGTGCTTTTCGAGCAGCAATCGTCGTCGTAGACCTGCGCCCGCGCGCCCGGCATCAGCACCAGCGCCCGCGCCGCATCTCGAAGAATCCTTCAGTCCGGCACGGCCCGCGCCCCAACCAGCCGCCGCCAGCCCGGCTTCAGCCCTCGCCGCTGTTCTGCATGTCCACCACCGGCACCGGAAGCCGAATACTGCCCAGCCTGGCCGCATCCCACTTCGCATCCAGAAGCGACGAGAACTTCTTCTCGAAAGCCAGGCCTTCCCGCGCCTCCAGTGCAATCGCCGCGCCGCCCTCGCTCCCGAAGAGGAACGTGAAAATGGTCCGGTAGCGGCCCGCCGCCAGCTCCGGGAAATCATACTTAAGCACGACACTGCCCTCCTGCCCGGACTTCCCCGACAGGAAATGCTCTTTATACGAGGCCCCGATCGGCCGCCCGTCCGGCGTCTTCAGATCCAGACGGAACGAGACTCCATCACTGTCCTCGAGGAACTTATAATCCAGCCGGATCCGGATCGGCTCATCATCATAGAAAACCGTATTCTCTTTCCCCTCGAAAGACGCCCGGAGCAGCTGCACCGCATGCCGCCTGGGCACCCGCCGCACGACCGACTCCGTATAATCGATAGACGTCGCCGTATTCGCCTCATTCTCCAGATAATGGCTGATCGCATCCGCCGTCGCCCCGTCATAGGTGATATGCCCATGATCCATCACGATACAGCGATTGCAGAGCTCCGACACCGTCGGCAGCATATGGCTCACGTACAGGACCGTCCGATGATCCTGCCGCGCCAGCTCCTTCATCCGATCGATGCATTTCTTGTGGAAGGCCACATCGCCCACCGCCAGGACCTCGTCCATGATCATGATCTCCGCATCCAGAAACGCCGCCACCGAGAACGCCAGCTTCACATACATACCCGACGAATACCGCTTCACCGGCGTATCGATAAACTGCCCGCACTCCGAAAACTCGATAATACTGTCGATCTTCGACGCGATCTCCTTACGGCTCATACCCAGGATCGCCCCGTTCAGGTAAATATTCTCCCGCCCGGTCAGCTCCCCATGGAAGCCCGTCCCGACCTCCAGCATCGACGCGATCCGCCCATTATACGAGATCGTCCCCGTCGTCGGCGACGTGATCCGGCACAGAAGCTTCAGAAGCGTCGACTTCCCCGCGCCATTCCGCCCGATGATCCCGAGCGTCTCGCCCTTACCGATCTCCAGATCGATATCCTTCAGCGCCCAGAAAGCATCACCGATCTTCAGCGTCTGATTCATCTGGCTCTGCCCGATTTTCTTCGTCGGGTCCTCCTTATGCCGCATCCGCGCCCCCAGCCGCTGCAGATCCTCGCGCAGCGTCGTACTGCCGATCATGCCTAACCGGTACTGCTTAGAAACATTTTCGAATGTAATGATCGGTTCGTCCACAGTCTCCACCTCAGATCGTATCCATTACG
Source organism: Clostridia bacterium (assembly GCA_016281535.1). Classification (GTDB taxonomy): domain Bacteria; phylum Bacillota; class Clostridia; order Saccharofermentanales; family Saccharofermentanaceae; genus Scatonaster. Next base: position 13,470 of record JAEEIT010000195.1, read on the forward strand.
GACCTTTCCACCTTCTGAAAAAGCACTAGCCCGAGGGTGAGTGCGAGTAGTGTCACGGCCCAGCTCAGCCCATAGTACCCGATGTCAAAATATCCCGTTCCGAAGAACGCATACCGGAACACCACGATGACCATCGTCACCGGATTCAGCATATAAAGCGGATAGTACGACTCCGGAATCATGGAAAGACCATACGCCACCGGCGTCCCGTAGAGCCACAGCTGCATCCCGAAATCCATCAGATGGATCAGGTCCCGGTACTTGGTCGTCACCGACGCCACGATCAGCCCGAAAGCCATCCCCATCAGGATCAGCTGAAGCAGAAGAAGCGGCAGCAGGATCAGATACCCGCTCACATGGAACCCGTACCCGCCGGTCAGCGCGAAATACAGATAAAAACCGATAAACATCAGGAACCGGATCGCGAATGGGATCAGGTTCGAGACCGCACTCGAGATCGGCATGATCAGCCTCGGGAAATACACTTTTCCGAAGATCCTCGTATTAGAAAGGAACGTATTCGCCGTCTTCGTCACGGTCTGCGAGAAAAGCGACCAGCAGATCGTTCCGGCCAGATAGAACAGGAAACCCGGGATCACGATGTCCGCCGCAGCCGCCATCGTATCCGACTTCGTAAGTTTCGCAAGGTTGCCGAAGATCACATTGAAAACAAGCGTTGTCATCAGCGGCTGGATGATCGCCCACAGCGGGCCGAGGATCGTCTGCTTATACGTCACGACGAAATCACGCTTCACGAACAGCAGGATCAGATCCCGGTATCTGAACAGATCCCGGAAACTCAACCTTGTGCCTGATTTCGGCGTGATAACCGTCTCGTACTTCATAAACGTCCCTCTTCTACGATGACATACCCTAACTAAATATTCTATTGATTTCACCTCGTCTCTGTCAACTCCGCCCGCGGCGACCGGCCCGCCCGGCCCTCGGTCCATCTGCCATTACTAGCATTTCCCTGCCCCTTCCTCCCGCGGCGCCCCAAATGAAAAAAGAATGCAATTTATGGATGGGATTTTGATAGAATGTTCCCGCGCATTGTAGTAATATAGCAATTCGGAAAAAGAGTAACGTATGAAGAAGGCCGTGGCATGAATACTAACCGCATCACGAAAATCGACGAAAATACACCGCTTCTGCTCCTGGCAGGACCGATGTTCTTCGAGCTTCTCCTCAACACGATGCTCAACAACGTGGACACGCTCATGTTGAGCCATTACGACGAATTCGCAGTCGGCGCAGTCGGCAACGCCAACATCATACTGTTCATGATGAACATTTTCTTCAATGTCATCGCCACCTCGACAACGGTCGTCGTCTCCCAGTATCTCGGTGCCAAACGCTTCGACAAGATGAACATGATCTACACACTCTCCATCTTCGTCAACTTCATCGTCGGCGCCATCTTAAGCGCGGCATTCTGCCTGATGAATCCACTGATCATGACATTCCTTAATGTCTCCCCCGAGATGCGCCACTACTCCATGATGTACCTGTACATCGTCGGCGGCGGAGGATTCGTCACCGCCGTATTCAATGTCCTTCTCCAGATCGTCCGCTGTAACGGCCACACCAAGATCGGCATGCGCGTCACCGCCGCCATCAACGTCATCAACATCATCGGCAACTTCATGTTCCTCTACGGACCTCTCAAATATCTGGAAATGGGCGTGGAAGGCGTCGCCATCTCGACCGTCGCGTCCCGCTTCATCGCCGTGATCGTGCTTCTCGTTTTCTTCTACAAGACCCGCATCGGCCGCATCTCCATCCTCTACCTGCGCCCCTTCCCGAAGAAGCTGCTCATGAAGATGGTCAAGATCGGTCTTCCCACCGCCGGCGAAAACCTCACCTACAACCTCTACCAGACGACCCTTCTTTCCTTCGTCAACGGCATGGGCAACGACGCCGTCAATGCACGCACCTACTGTAACACCCTCATCTCTTTTGCCATGATCTTCTCGAACGCCTCCGCCATGGCGACACAGATCATCACGGGCCACCTGGTCGGTGCCGGCAAATCCGACGAAGCCTATAAGCGCGTGTTTAAGACGCTCCGCACATCGATGCCGATCACGATAGCCATGGCCTCGATCAACGCCCTCTTATGCCGCTACACCCTGCAATTCTTCACAAGCAATCAGAACATCATCGCCCTCGGCCAGATGATCATGATCGTGGACATCTTCGTCGAGATGGGCCGCTGCCTGAACATGACATTCGTCTGCAGCCTGAAGGCCGCCGGCGCCTACATCTTCCCGCTCATCATGGGCATCCTCTGCAACTGGGGCCTGGGCCTCACCACCGGCTACTTCGTCGGCGTGGCCCTCGGCGTCGGCGTTGCCGGCATCTTCATGGGCACCGCCACCGACGAATGCATCCGCGGCCTGATCGTCATGTTCTACTGGTATAAGAAGAAATGGGTCGGCAAATCCGTTGTCGACAAGAAAGACGTCCTCAACCTCGACGAGCCCGACGCGAAAACCACGACTTCCGCATCGTAAGCACCCTCCGCAGATTTCTCGCCGGACGCCTCCTCCGATTCCGCGCCAGAAGCACTCTCTCACTCCGCTTCATAAGCATCTGCTTTCCTCCGATTCCGCGCCAAAAGCACTGTCTCCGCCACTTCCGCGAACGATTCTTATACATTCGTGTCCTTTTGTTTCTTTTCCTCTCCCCCTCCCCTCCTTACAATGGAAAGTAAGGTGTGTCATGCATCTTTCAGTACTTTTCAAGGAGGAAAAAGAGATGAAATCAAGAAGAACATTTTTACTATCCGTGCTGAGCGTGATTGCCATCGTGTTCAGCTTCACCATCGCCTGTCTGCCGGCACCGGCGGTGAATGCAGCTGCGGCGGCAAGCATACAAGCCGGGTACGGGATCACGCCCTATCCCGTACCGACGCCTACACGTCCGCCACAACCCACGCCACCGGCGAACAAGACGCCCACTCCCACTCCCACGATTCCGATGCTGCCGGCTCCGACACCCAAGCCGATCGCATTTAAGGGCGTCGGCATCAGCCAGAGCTCTTTCCCACAGGGCAGCAACGCCACGGTCTACGGACGCGTGGAAAATGTACAGTCCACCGTCAAGCTCAAGGTCTATCTGAAGAGGTATTACAACAGCTACGCCGCGTCCACGATCGCGTCGTACTCGGATACACTCGGAGCAAACAGTTCCAATATCGTTTACCTTCAGAACTCCTCGATCTTCAAGTATTCACTGAACCTGAAGTCCAGACCCGCCGGGCATTACCAGCTCGTGATCGAAGCCACGTCAAACGGCAAGACGATCTCCACGAGTTTCGGCTTCTACATCACGTGAAAACAACGAGTCCTTGGGCTTAGCTAGGGTATGCCGGGCACTTTACGTGTGGAATCTCCATTTTGGAGAATCCACACGTAATCAGGCAAATCACACTTGAAAGAGAACTATTTTCATCTTCCGAATTCCCCAAAGAAAAATCCAATCCGCACAATATGGTGAAATCAGGCACTTTCAGACTATGAAATGAGAAGAATATGTGTTGGTTAATTGAAAGTCATTTCTAATATTTTTAACAGCGCGGCTATTCCGAAGAAAATCATAGAAAGTTTGAAATACTTCTTTGTCGGTTCTTTTCTAGTTGCAGGATCGCCGTATAGCCAGAAAAAATTGGCTATGCCCAAAAGGATGATTCCGGGAATCAAAGCCAAGGATATTAGAATTCTCATTTCTTTAACTCCATCTGCTTCAATCTGTATTCAAATACATCTCGCTGTACCTCTTCCATTGTATCGTACTTTCTCTTGCTAATCTGTTCTTTTCAAGAGTTTTCTCGAAAAGCGTGAAACCTCTTGAATACTTTCATCGCGCGCTTCAAGAGTTTTCTCGAAAAGCGCGAAACCTCTTGAACATTTTCATCGCAAGCTTCAAGAGTTTTTCTCGAAAAGCGCGAAACCTCTTGAATAATTTCATCGCAAGCTTCAAGAGTTCTTCCCGAAAAGCGCGAAACCTCTTGAATATTTCCATCGCAAGCTTCAAGAGTTCTTCCCGAAAAGCGCGGAACCTCTTGAATATTTTCATCGCGAGCTTCAAGAGTTTTCTCGAAAAGAGCCAAACCTCTTGAATCCTTTGTTATCAGCATAAAAGTACTCCCATTCACTGTACACCGCTGTACAGAAAATGGGAGTAACTTCTTCAAATCTGGCGGAAACGTAGGCTTCCAGATCCTCACCACAGCACAGTAAGCTTCCGCGCCGGCGTCTTCTTGACCGTCTCACCGATCATGTTATAAAGAAGCAGCACGGTGTTATCATTCTTGCCATCCAGCCCAGTATTCTTCCCCAACAGGATCTTCCCGAGGAACACCCCGCACGGATTATAGTAGTTATCATCATCCGGGCCCACACCCCAGTCGAACCGCAGCTGATCCGGCCCCGCGCCGACCTTCTTCCACTTCCAGCCGTAGCCCATATTCAGCGCAAACCCATAGAGCGCCCCCAGTTCCACGGCGACCGTCATCTTGTCCCCGTTATATCCGCTTGGGATCTCCCCTTTCCGCAGGATCTCATCCACCACGCGGTTGATCTGTGAAGCCAGCTCACGGCCATCCGAAGTCGCCGGAATCTTAAACTCCGCAATGGCGCCCTGCGCCGCCTCCAGAAGCTGTTTCTGCGTCTCGTCATCGACAAGATCCACATACGGGAAATACGCTTCCGCCTCTTCAAAATGCTTTGGATACTCACTCATTTTCACTACCTCCTTAAATATTTCGATCAATAAACGATCTGATCTACGCCTCATCGGCGCCCTTACTCGCGCCTGATTCACGCCTCATCGGCGCCCTTACTCGCGCCTGATCCACGCCTCATCGGCGCCCTCACCAGCGCCCCAACCGGCGCCCCTCACTTACTCCCGATCCACTTCAGCTTCGGATAATTCTGCATACACAGGATCCCCGTCCCGATCGCGAAACGCGCGGCACTGTTGATATCATACGACGTCTCGAAACACATCGCGCTATAGAACGCCCCGACCACGAGAGACCTCGTAAACTCCTCCCACGAATCGAAATTCCGCCTGCACTCGTCCGTAAAGAACAAAGTCGTCTCCACGAACTCCGTATTACTAAGCAGATCCACCGCAAAGGCCAGCCGCGCCAGCGCCAGCACCGCGCAGAAATCCCACGCCAGGATCCCCGCCTTCGGAAGGAACCCCTTCAGGTACCGGATCACCAGCTGGTCCGCATCGAAGCGCGTCCGCCCCGCGATCGACATCTTCTCCACCGGGATCTCGACCTCCTCGTCCAGCGCCATCATCACCTCGGCGAGATGCTGCCCGTTCCGGTTCTTCCCGAACCACTCACGGAGGCTTCCGATATCCGTGACCCCGAACTTCGACGAAAGAAGCGCCTTCACCTTCTCCTTATCCTCTTCCCCGCACTTGAAGAAAGGCTGGTCCAGCGGGACCTTCACGCCCAATCCCGACGGAATGAAAGACGACTCCACCAGAGCGATGTACTGGAAGGCTTCCGTCTCGTCCAGATCCCTCGGATCCTCCTCTTTTTCAAAAGCACTTTTCGCGTCGGGGAACAGTTTTCCGAACGAGTTCTGCACACCCTCCATGTCCTTATTGACATACTTCATCGCGCTGTCGATCAGTTCCTGAAGCCCCTCATAGTCCGGATCCAGCGCCAGCGTATGCCGATAGCACTCCACCGCTTTCAGCTCACTGTCCGTATTATCATAGATATAGCCCAGCATATAGAAAAGCTTCGCCGTATCCTTATCCTCCGTACAGCGTTTCGCCAGCGTGCCGATCTCCATTCTTGCTTCCGAGAACCGCTTCATGTTATTAAGCGCACTGATCTTCCGGAACCACAGTTTGTTGCTGCGCTCCTCCAGCGGGATCTCCGCAATCTTCTCCAGGATCTTCTCATACTGATCCTCTTCATGCCACTTATCCAAAAGCTCATAAACCGGATCATTGTCAGAAATCATCGCCATCTTCTCTACCTCACTTTCCTACCCATGCTTTCACTACCACATTACGATCGAATCGGTTCCGTCTTTTATGCCTTCGCTTCCTCTGCTTCTCCACCTCTGCTCCTTCGCAGGAAAGAAACCAGCATCAGAATATAGCAGATCGTCTTCGGGAGCATCAGCATCCCGAGTATCGGAAGAAGCGGCGCGAAGACCGCCACCGGAATATAGAACAGGAACGACAGCGCCGTATAGATCCAGAACCTTAGAAGATATCTGTCTTCTTTTCGAGCCCCGTAATAGAGATACACGATGAGTGCACCGATCACGATAAAAGGCACGTTACGGATGATCCCCCACAGCACCGTTCCCTCACCCGAGAACCAGTTGTTCCCGGGCAGCAGGCAGAGTGCCACGCGCACCGCCGCAAGAAGCAGAATCGTCCCTCCGAACGCCTTCACGTTCCCGGCACTTCCCGCGCGAACCGGATCACCGCTCCCGGCCTCTTCCGAACGCACGGGAACGCCAATTCGCGCCTCTTTCCGATACACCGTTTTATACAGATAGAAAACGAAAATGTAGAAGACCGTCATCGTGATGGACGTCACCAGTTTCCCGAACCCGAGATACCAGGTCATATCCCTACTGGAAAAATAATTCAGCACGCGCGGTACGAGGTGAAAAGCATCACCCGCTCCGAGCACCAGTGCCGCCGTCCCCATCAGGACATCCGCCTTGTTTCTGCGCCGCAGGAGGATCACGATACCCGTAAGTATCGCGAAGACCAGATACAGAATATCGAATGTGGATTCCCCGTACTTCATACCACGACCCTCACGAAGCCCACTTCCTCGAGCTGCTTCACATACACGCACAGTCTCTCGTAGAGCGGCTCCGCCTCGTCACCGAACTTTCCCGAGACAAGCTGTCCGATCTCGTAGACATTTCTTCGACCATCAACACAGGAGAAGATAAAACTTCCCATGCCCTCAAGCTTAATGTGGGAGACAGCGGGCTGCTTGAAGAACCGCTGCGCGATCCTGTTCGTGAAGCCCTTATTCTCCATATCCACCGTCACCACGCCGTCCTCCGACATGGAGTAAGCAACGCCCGGCATTTTCTCGTATACACGATCCAGGAAGTTTTCCTTCTTCGGCATGCAGCACCTACCTCATCCGCTAATTATTTATCCTCTTCCGAAGACGCAGACGCCTTCGCCCCTGCGCCTTCCTTCACCGCTGCCTTCTCGGGCTTCTTCCCCGACATGAGAAGTACGACCGCAGCAAGCGCGATCAGCACAATCAGCGACGTGATATTTCCGGTAGGAATATGGGCGCTGATATTAATTTTCTCCGCCACATTCGTCACCGTCAGGATCGCAAGGATCACACCCAGGATACCTTCACCGGCGATCAGGCCGGAACAGAAGAGGATGCCCTTACCGGACTCATCCTTCTGCTTGCCGTTTCTCTTATCCACGACCCACTTCACCAGGCCGCCGAGCATGATCGGCGCCGACAGTTCCAGCGGCAGATACAGACCGATCGCAACCGGCAGCGCAGAGATACCGAGAAGCTCGATAACGATCGCGATAAAGACACCGATGAAGATCAGGGCCCACGGGAGGTTCCCGTCCATGACGCCCTCGATGATCATTTTCATCATCGTGGCCTGCGGTGCGGCAAGCTTATCCGTACCGAAGCCGAAGGCGGAATCCAGAAGGATCATAACACCGCCGATAGCCAGCGCCGCCGCGACCGTACCCATGATCTCACCGATCTGCTGTTTCTTCGGCGTCGCACCGAGGATATAACCGGTCTTTAAGTCCTGCGAAGTATCACCGGCCATACATGCCGCGATACAGATGATCGAACCGATCGCGATGGCACCGTGCATACCATGCACACCCACATCGCCCGTCAGTTTCAGACAGAATGTCGCGATCAGAACCGTCGCGATCGTCATACCGGAGACCGGGTTATTCGAGCTTCCGACAAGACCGACCATTCTCGAGCTGACCGCACTGAAGAAGAATCCGAAGAACACGACCAGGAGCGCACCGAAGATCGTCACCGGGATCACCGGGAGCACCCAGATCAGCACGATCAAGACCGCGATCGACACAAGCACGAAACGCATATCCAGATCCTGGCTCGTACGATCCACAGAACCCTTACCTTTCCCACTCTTCGACATACCCTTCATGGAACCTGTGAAGGCCTTCACGATCGTCGGGAAAGTCTTGATCAGGCTGATAATACCGGCCGCGGCTACCGCACCGGCACCGATGTATTTGATATAGCTTGCCCAGATGGCGGAGGCCCCGCCCTCGGCATAGAGCTGCGCAACCGACACGCTCGCCGGATACATAACGATATCCGTACCGAATGTCACGATCGCCGGGATCAGGACGAACCATCCCAGGATACCGCCCGCGAACATATACGCGGAGATCTTCGGTCCACATATATAACCGACCGAGATCAAGGCAGGATAGATCTCCGACGAGAACTCCGTCTTCAGAGAAGAGATCTTAAACGTGACCACCGACTTCACGGCGCAGAGCCCGTCGGCCACGAACTTGACGATAGCACCCAGCGCCATACCGATGAAAACAGACTTGGCAGAAGATCCGCCCTCCTCACCGGCCAGCAGCACTTCCGCACAGGCCGTGCCCTCCGGATACGGCAGCACACCATGCTCCTTCACGATCAGGGCACTACGGAGCGGCACCATGAAGAACACACCCAGAAGTCCACCTACCAGAGCGATTACCGTGATCGAGATCAGCGAAGGCTTGTCCATGACGCCTTCCTTCGCCCATATAAATAGCGCCGGCATCGTGAAGATCGCGCCCGCCGCCAGGGATTCGCCGGCGGAGCCGATGGTCTGCACCATGTTGCTCTCGAGGATCGAGTCCTTGCGCATGATGATCCTTATGATTGTCATCGAGATAACGGCCGCCGGAATCGACGCCGAAACGGTAAGGCCGACCTTCAGTCCGAGATACGCATTGGCCGCGCCGAAAACAACGGCAAGCACAATACCCAGGATGATCGACGTCGGCGTCATCTCGGTCGTGACCTTATCGGCAGGTATATACGGTTTAAATGGTTTTTCCATGAAACGAATCCCCCCACTCCATAATATATTGATTGTATCACAGAACCGCGATTCGCACATCTTTCCCCACCGCCACTCGCTCCGCCCGGCGTGCCACAACTGAATCTTCTCCGCACGGCATCCACTCGCGACGAGTCCGTTCCCCCGCCTGCGGGCGCGGTGCAGCAGCGCAGGCCGCCGAGAATCTTCCATAATCTCACCGTATTACTGTAAGAGTTTCTCCATTGCCGTCCTCCCGATCCTCATGTTACGCTAGAAGTAACAAGTATCAGAAGACTTTTAGGAGGGATAGGAAAGAGGATCCGAAAGAGGGGAGGATCGTGTCATGGCTTACGTAGATAGTGTATCTGTTCCGAGAAGGAAACGCATGAAGAAAATGTCATCCGGAGATCTTCTCTTCGCAATATGCGCATGGACATTCCTGATCCTTTTCTGCATCATCACCCTTTACCCGTTCTTCCGCTTGATCGCTCTCTCCTTCAGCGGATCGATCGACGCATATACAAGTGACGGCCCATATCTCATCCCCCGGCACCCGACACTTGAGAACTACGTACAAGTGCTTTTTAAGAGGGAATCGATTCGAAACGGTGCGATCACGACCGTCGCCAGAACCGCAATCGGAACCATCACGGCCCTTTCTGCCAATGCATTTCTCGCCTATATCCTGAGCCGCAGGAAATTCCTGTTCCGGTCCCAGCTTTCGCTGTTCTGGGTCTTCACGCTCTATGTCTCCGGCGGCATCGTCCCCATCGCCATCCTCATGAAGCACCTGCACCTTCTCGGGAGTTTCTGGGTATACATCCTCCCGGGCATGGTATCCGCGTACCACGTCATGGTCATGAAGGCGTACATGGAGAAGATCCCCGACTCGCTGGAAGAGTCCGCCCAGCTCGACGGAGCCGGGCACCTGAAGATCTTCTTCCACATCGTAAGCCCATTATGCAAGCCACTCTATGCTGCCATCGCTCTCTTCATCGCCACCTACCATTGGCACGCCTGGTTCGACGCGATGCTCTTTAACCGTCTGGATGTGAAGAACACGACTTTGCAGTACGAACTGATGAAGTATTCCACCCAGACCGTCGCCATCGCCACCGAAAGGATCCACGGAGGCTCGCTCGATCAGAACACGCCTACGCCTTCCACGATGTCGGCCGCCCTCGCCATTGTGTCCATGGTCCCGATTCTGATCCTTTACCCGTTCCTCCAGAAATACTTCGAAACCGGCCTTAGGATCCGCGGTCTCAAGAAGTGACCGCGTCATATTATTCCGTGTAAAAAGCACTGGCCGGTAAGCGCCGTTCCCTCCTTCGAGAGAAGCACTTGCCGGCCGGCATCGTTTTATTCCACACAAGAAGCAACCTCAATAACAATCCGGCGCTTCCACGCTGTCGTACCATTTAAACTCGCAATAGTGCACGTCTTCCATCTGCTCGATCGTAAAGCCCGGAAACTGCTTCTGAAAAATCGGCAGATACTCTTCCATCTCCTGCCCCCAAAGCATCCTTGCCGAAGCTACATAACCGCCCCCTTCAACGGGCGCGCTGTCTACAAGAATATAGTCGATCATCGGTCCTGTCTTACGGTAGGAGCAGAGCGCCGGGGCGAAATCCCCAGCATCCCATGTCGTCTCCTTAATGATCTTATTGTAGAATGCTTTCCACTCTTCTTCGGTATGAATACCAATCGTCGTCGCCGGCATCCGTAAAACATGCTGTTCTCTCCAACAGGACATCTTCATTTCCTCCTATTCTCCTTCGAAACGATCTCTGCATCTAAGCAAACGATCCCCCACTAAAACCTAAAATCATTCTACTGCCCTTTCGCTACATCGTCTACAAACCTTTGGGCGCTTCTCTTTTTCGTGCGATGTAAGAAGAATTGTTATATATTCCCGAAAAAAATCTATAGCCTGCTTCCAGTGAAAAAAATACAATGAAGAAAAATAATAACAAAGGAGTAATTGGCATGGGGTTACAAAATGAAAAAACAAGAATAAGGACGAATCGTCAGAAAGCAATTGCTGCTCTTCTGTTGATTATTGCAATGTTATTCGGAATGGTTACATCGGCACCACAAAAAGTATCAGCAGGCAACAGTCAACACATCGGAGAGTATAAGATTACAATCAATTACAACGGAGTATCCCCTAACAAGGAGGAGAAATGGATTCCGGCAGGAGTAAGATACGCATTGCCGAAAGCTCCTTCCCGAGTTGGGTACTTTTTTAACGGTTGGCAGAGTAACGGCACTTTGTATAGTGCCGGATATACTTTCTACGTTTCATCTTCTAGAACTTTTACAGCTTCTTGGAGGGCATGCAACCACGCTGGTCATACGAGCAAAACAACCGTTGCCCAAGCATCCTGCAACCATACCGGATCAGTATATTGCAGATGTAGCGCGTGCGGAAAGACTTGGTATGAAACTACACCTAAAACACAACATAGCCTTTATGTAAAAGTTCAAAACGGATACTCTTACTTAAGCTGTGCAATATGTGATAAGAAATTCAGTTTTGATGAGTCCAAGAAAAACCTAAACGATTTCTCTCGACTGCTTTACAAGAAAGACTTCAATAGTTTAGACGGCAAACTAAGCAAAAAAGATACACAAAAGTATATCGCTGCATATAAATGGCTGAGCTATGCATTAGACATCAGCAATTCAAGTGCGCAAACTGTTCTGAATAACTACAAAGGAGATATGCAGATAACGATAAATAACGCCGACAAGCTCATCAATTTCATGTCAAATTGCAACACATTGGCAAAGGATTATGGATTTAGTTATGCAGAAACAATAAGTAATATTTTGGGCAAAGCATCTCTATGTACCGCTTTACTAAACCCTTCCTCGACAACAGTAGACAAATTAATATCTGTGGTTTCCTATATTAACGCTCCGACAGGTCTCATGCTTCAGACCTATAAAGATATTGCCCAAGGCATGGTCAACATGGTGATAGCAGATTCCTGGGCTGAAAAGGCAACAGAGTTTGATTGTTACTGTTGCAATTATGGAATTACTTTTTCAGCACCGGATCTAAACAAAGTAGGATCTGAACCATCACAAACACCGACTTACGCACAGCTATTTACAAAAGACAAAAATGGAAAAACAAACCTTGATAGATTCGTTGCCTATTTGTTAGCCGATTCAAGTAAAGATTTCAAGTATCTGTGTCAGAATAAAAACTCACATCTTGTCGACTATACTTATGTAGTACGTTGGCTTGTAAAACCTGCTCTTGATGAGAAATTTAGCGGAGTAACCAACTTTGAATCTATTGAGGACTTGCTGAAAGCTGCAACATGATTTGTATTCGAAACATTATTAAGGGCCGATCCTCCTTGAGGATCGGCCCTTTTCCATCAGAGAACCGGCGATATTCTCTATACCTTTACATCGCCAATCTCCACCTAGAATTGCTTTATTTTCCCCGCGTCAGATCTCACCATGTAATCCCCACATCCGCAAGCGACGTCTCCATCCAGACCATGCCATTATCAAGGCTCTCCAGGAAGATCTCGTGATTGTCCCAGAACCTGCCGACGATCTCCTCTTTCGAATAGTACACCGCGTTGTTCGCCTCGCACATCGCCTTGATCTCCGATTCCTCCATCGTCTCCCAGGCCTCGATCACGTCGAAACTGTCCTCCGTCATAATCTCCAGAGTAACCGTCGCATATTCCATAAGCGACTCCTTCGATGCGAAGATCTTCTCATACTCCTCCGGAGCGGCATCGAAGGTAATGGTGTACTCGAACGTCACTTCCTTATGCGCACCTTGCTCATACGAATAATTGAGATTCGTATCCGCTTTCGAATGATGGAAGTCGATAGTAAGATTGCACATCTCGACATTCATGATACCTCGATCATTATCGATCTCTACATGCTGGTAGTACATACTTCCGGCATCTTCATGATTCGCACTGTACTGCACGTAATCAGACTGCGACAGCATCGTCGCAGAGTTCTGCCCTCTGCATGTATGCTGCCCGTTGCCGAAATCGCCATGCATAAACTTTCCGACCACATCATAGTAGTACTCCGTCCAAGTCATACCGCAGTCACTGCAGATACCCTCTTCGAACACATGCTCATTGTCCACAACGAACTCTTTACTGGTCGTCTGTTCCGGATCGACCGATCTGTATTCTTCACCGAAATCCACGCCCAGATCCTCGATTCCGTATCCTGCCTCGGCAAAAGCACTTTCGCCGAGTGTGATGATCCTGGAATAGAAGATCGGCAAGTCTTTCTGTATCGCCTCTTTAAACTCCGCAACAGCCGAATCATCGTAGATTTCGAAAGAAGCCGCAGCATCGTCGAGTGATACAGAAGCCGGATCTTTGATGATCTGATCGATCAGCTCTTCCATTCCTCCCAGATCCGTTTCCGCTCTTCCGTAGTAACGCGTATCGCCATAATCCAGATTAAAAGTAATGCTCAGTGCCTCAGTATCCTTCGGAATCTGGATCTGAATCGAATCATAGTCCATCGAGTCATAGGCGAAGAGGATACTTCCTTCTCCCCAGAAAGCAAGGCCCTCACCTCTGATTCCATCGCAATAGACACCTTCATTTCTCTCGACGTTCGGATCAAGCGAAGCGAAGTACGCATCCAGTTCCTGAATGACTTCCTGATTCAGATGCGCCTCTTTCTTCTGCTTCCTGGTTTCTTTTTCCTCTGCATCCGAGTCCTCATCGTCCTCCGCATCCGAATCCTCGTCTTCATCTACAGCATCCTCGGCCTGAGACTTCGACTTCTTCGTTTCCTTCTCCTCTTCGCTCTTCGAGCAGGCGGTAAGCGAAACGGACGCCACCATGACACCACTTAAAATCAACGCGACAACTTTCTTCATTTTCCTTCCTCCATCTTCATGTAATGAATTTCCCCAATACACACATTGTAAGACGAAATATGTCGAAAGAAAACCGCGCCGTCCAGACCCAGGCCCCGCCTATGTCCGACAGACCCAAACCAATAGCCCACCTATTTCTTCCCGCCATGCCACTACCGGCCGAATCCGGCAGATGAGGAAAAAGGTGACAGTTTTCTACCTCTCATGA
>JAEEIT010000029.1 GCA_016281535.1 Clostridia bacterium
ATGCATCCGGTGCCTGTGACGCCAGGTGGAACGTGAATCGCGCGCCGGCGGAGTTTCCGAGGAGGAAACGCACGCCGACACCGGGGGTTCTGGTCTGGACGAAGGTATCGATGAGCTGCATAACGGGCTCGGTATAGGATTCATCCCAGCTTCCGTCATAGCCGCCGTCTTCGGTGCGGTATTCATTGGCCACCGGGATCAGGATATAGGCGCCGCCGAGATCCTGCTGGTACTTCTCCGACGCATACATCTCTGCACCCGTGTAGTTGATGCACAGATCACCTACCAGTGCATTCGAACCGCCGTGCAGGAAGATAAGGAGCGGATAGTCGTCCTTCTTCGGGTATCCGTGCTCGGTCGGGTCATAGTAGTAGTACTTCAGGCCGCATGCCTCGTCTTTGCCGAACAGGTGCTGGTACTTCCCTGTCGGATAGGTGGGTTCGGTCGTGATATATGCGCCCTCGGGGATCTGGTCCGCCCAGGGTGGTGTCGGAGTAGCCATAGAATAGTATTCCCTTTCACTTCTTGCTTGTTCGTCTTCTTTACGAAGTATACATATGTTATCACATTCACGCAAAAAAATGTTATTCTATTCGTATTGGGGAAGTTTTCCAGCTGCCGGGAGATTCCGGCAGCGGCGGAGGTATATATGAAACGGCATGTATCTTTATTTCTTGCGTTGAGTTTTCTATTCTCATGCGCGGCGTGTAAGAAGTCGGATCCGGACGAAACGAAAGATTCGGACCCGACAGTGCTTTTCGCGCAGACGGAAAAGAACGGTTCGGATCCCGGAACGGAGGATTCCGGCGATGCACACACGACTGACGCTTCTTCCGATCCCGCAACGGAATCTACGGCGGAGACTTCTGCTGAGCCGGAAGATCCTCTGGTTTTTCATGATCTGACTTACCTTCCCGTTACGATCGAGAATGATTACGACTATTTCATAACCGGGCCGGTCACCTATATCGCACATGATGAATTTAATTATGATGAAACGTGGAAAGCCACCGATTATCCAAGCACGACGATCTCCTGCGATTCTTTTTCTTTTGAAGGAGCGGAATATGCGGATCTGGAAGAGAAAGTGAATGGCATTCTTCTTTCGAACCGGCAGAAAATGGAAGAGGAATATTCTCAGTATAAGGAGAAACTCAAGTCGAGGGATATGAAATTCGATGAGTATAACTCCTTCGACGCCAGTCAGAAACTCTGTCTTTTCCGGGCGGACTCGGAGATTCTGTCCTTTTACGAGAGACGCACCTATTACTATCCCGACGGCGATTATTCTTCGGTTTATGAGGAGGATGCGTATTCTTTCTATTCGGACTCTCTCGAGCCGGTGCGTCTGGACGATGTGGTCACAGACAGGGGCGCGCTGGCCGAACTGATCAAGAAGTATCTTCAGGATAATCCTGATATGATTTTAGGTTTGATCGAGCCGGAGTGGGTCGGGTCTCAGATCACCGACGGCACGATTCCTTTCGCGATCGGGTATGACGGGATCTACCTTTTCCCGGATCCGATCAATTGCGGCGAGATCAAGGTGTCGGCATTTGCCCATCCGGAGCTCTTCCATATGGAGTTCTTCGAGCATACACCCAAGCACTTCTCGCTTTTTGATTATGAGAAGAATGAGCAGTCGAACAATTTCATCGCGTACAACGAATTTAATATAGATGAAGGGATATACTGGGATTTCAACGGAGACGGCGTGGTGGATGTTTTACGTTCAATCGTGACGGATTCCGATTCGAAGCTGGTCCTCGGGGATCATGGGGTCTCCTTCGGGAACGGGCTGGACATCTATCTTCAAATGGTGTTCGTCGAGACGGATGCCGGTCAGTTCGTCTATGTCGGGTTGGGAGTACTGAATATGGAATGTTTCCGGATCGAGAAAGACCTGACCATTACACGGTTGACAATTGAAAGCGGACTTAACCTGAACCCCACTTCCTTTTCCCGTTGCCGTATGATCGATCCGGATCGGTTTACGAACTATGAAGATATATTTTTCCATAGCGATGAGAATTCCACAATAAGCAGCTGGGGCGCAAATGCATACTGTCAGGCATCGATCGGCGCAGATGGGATCGTTTCCAAGGACGAAGGGTTCTATCGCCCATTGTACTATAACTGTATTATCGAAGATGAGATCTCCGGCAAAGAGTACGATATAGAAACAGGGACCGCCGGAAATACAGTCACAGTCAGCGCGGGCGATTATGTGGCAATAGAGTGGTTCGATGCAGTGAACGGTAAACTGCTTCTTCGTGTATTCACGATCGATGCAGATGCGCGCAGGTATGTACTTGTAGAAAACGTCGACACTTTTGAATACTGAGTTAAACAGCATCTCGAAAAAGTTCTATATAGAACCTTGACGCAATTTAGTTCTATATGGTACTATTTTCCTGTAAAACGTTTTATGAGTTTCCGGGAGGTGGGAATCGGAATCTGCGCCGTCCCGGGAAAGGAGATCTCTATGCAGACCAGAACGGGATTTCTCATATCCCAGATCAAGCAGGTGCAGGCCCGTGTCTTCCAGAAGCTTCTTTCGGAGAGTGGGGTCGAGGAGTTTAATGGCCCACAGGGACGCATCTTATATGTTCTCTGGCAGTCGGACGGAGTACCTATCGTGGAACTGTCGAAGAAGACGGGACTTGCGAAGAATACCTTGACCGCGATGCTGGGACGCCTTGAGGATTCGGGGCTGATCGCCAAGAAAGCCAATGCATCGGATAAGCGCCAGTCATTGATCGTGCTGACGAAGAAGGCGCAGGGCTTGAAGGGCAAGTACGATGAGGTTTCGGACCGGATGAATGAGATCTTCTATGAGGGGTTCACGGAGAAAGAGGCACTTCAGATGGACGCCTATCTTGATCGGATCCTTATGAATCTCGAGAGATCCGAAAGCCAGAAGAAATGAATCGAAGGAGTGATGAAAAATGACGAAGAAAGCTACTGATATCGGAAACAGTTTCTGCCCGCAGGCGCTGTTCCTCTACGGGACGAAGAAGGAGGACGGGTCGCCAAATTTCGGGCTGTTCTGCTGGTTCAGCTACATCAATACCATGACGGCGAAGGGTCCGGGTATGGGCGTGATGTGCTGTATCGGTGAGGATAAGCTGACGAAGGACCTGATCCGGAAGAACGGGGTCTTCTCGGCGAACCTGGTGACCGAGGATCTTCTTCCCCTTGCCGACTATTACGGGAATGTCAGTGGACGCGAGAATCCGGATAAGATGCGCCATATGCCGACGGTGGAGGAGGGACTGGTCCTGGATGTGCCGACGATCGCCGAAAGCCCGGTGAGCATGGAGCTACGGGTGCAGAAAGAGATCCATATGGCGGAGGGCAGCGATGTGTTTCTCTGTGAGATCGCGGGCGTGTCCATGAAGGAGGAGCTTATGAATCAGGCGGTCCCCTTCATCGACAGATATCTGTCCGTCATGCCGGTGCTCGCTGGTGGAGAGTTCCGCTATGTGACGGCGGATGGAAGAGATTTAGGACTTTGGGGCGAACCCATGCAGGAACTTGCGGAGAAGTAAGCTGGTCACTGTAATGGTCAATGTTGAAACGTTTTACATGGACCACTACTTGGAATATTGGTAAAAGTCTATGTGATGGTCAATGTTGAAACGTTTTACATGGACCACTACATAGACAAATGAAGGCACCTCGTGATTGCGAGATGCCTTCTGTTCTTTCAAAACTGCTTCTTTTTTCTTATGGTCTGATCCACAACTTCGGATCGATGCGGATCTTGTCATCTGCGCGGGTGTAGCGGAATACGTCCTGCGTGTAAAGGAGGTACGGGCTCTCCTTGCGGTTCCGGAAGAAGATTTCTTCTGCGGTTTTGATCAGCTTCTTGACCAGTTTCTTATCGCCGGCTTTCGTGAAGATGATCATGTCCTTCGCGGGGGCGCAGATAATGAGGTCGTCACCGAGGCGCTCGGCCTGCTGTCCCCAGATGCCGCCCAGTACGAGGCTCTCTGCTTCGAAGTCCCCGCCGCAGGCAACGCCGTAGAGTCCGGGGACTTTCATCTCGCAGATCTCGAAATGGATGTCGCGGATAATGTTTTCAAAGGCGGCGTCGTAGAGCTGTTCGATGGTCATTCCCTCCGGCATCATAGGGTATCGGATGTAGGTGAAGCCCCGTCCAAGATCCTGCACATAGAGGAGAATATACTTATCCAGGACCCGCTGCATGACCATGTCGTCCGGCCAGTCCGGGGATTGTGCAAAAGGCGCCAGGAGCGACACTTCGTTGAGCGGATCTTTCGCCCAGTTCTTCTTGAGTCTCGGGAAGATCTTGGCTTTGTCGAATACAAAGTCATCGCTGAATCCGTCATCAAAAGGACCGTCCTGCTCGTCGTGGGTCCATTCCACGTCACACGGGTCGCCGTTCTCTTTTACGAAGTTCCGGATCCTTTCAAAAAAGTCCAGGCAGTAGCGGCTGTAGGAATACTTTGCAAGGAAACGCACGACAGGGCGTTTACCGGGGTTTGCCTGTTCTGCCTGCCCGCTGGTAATATAAGCCCAGTAGTCGCTGAATTTCTCGTTGAGCATCTTGGCATGGAGCTGCCGGTCCAGGAACTCCCACTGCATATCGTCGAGGATGATCAGGATATACTTGTTTTCTTCTACACAGGTCAGATCGATGACATTTCTATCTCTAAATGTGGACATATTGTAACTCCGCCTCCCTTCGCTTCCCCGTAACCATAGTAACAGATTCTTCCGCACGCAACAACGAAAGATCTATGATTCGGGACAAAAGCCTCGATGTGAAGATCTATGATTCGAGGTCATCTTCGATGATTATGTCTCGGGATCGTCTTCGATTGTGAAGCCGTCTTCTTTGAAATAGTATTCCTCCACATCTTCGCGTCTTTCCTTGAGGCCTTTGAGTATCACTTCGAGAGTTCCTTTACACATTTTAACGGATAGCTTTCTGTGCTTGCCTTCCTGTGACTCCGAAGTTTCCTGTGATTCCTCCGGTAAGTCTTCGGACTTCTCTTCATCCACCTCTGCTTCTTTGCAGATATCATCCCTAAATTTCAGGTCCAGGCGATTCAAGAACCCTCTTTTGGCGGCCATTTGGAAGAGTGCCGTATCTCTATCTTCTTCCTCTTCTTCCTCTTCATCTGCCTGATCGCCAATGGATATACCTTCTTGGAGGTAGTACTCGTCGAAATGCTCGCACCTATCGGTAATCCCTTCGATCAACGCGTCGAGTAAGTGCTCGGCAAACAGGATACTCGCAACTTTTTCTCTCTTTTCCTCACTGCTATCGTCCTCACCGTTCTCGGAAGAGAGTGGTTTGTTTATGAGGGCGTCAAGCATGTCGAGACAGAGCATCCGCGCCTGCAAATCTATGAGTTCCTTATCGATTCTCTCTAAAGTTTCCTCGGTGACTTCCTCGGCTTTGTCATCCGTGATCCATCGGTTCAGTTTTTCTTTCAACAGTTCCAGTTCATAGTGCTGTCTACGCTCAAATTCTTCCATACGCATTCCCTCCTGTTTGTAGTGTATCGGGTTCGTCATTTCTGTTCAAGTCTTGAAGCGACAGCCAAAGACTCATACCGTGACTAACTTTTCACGCGAATCGGAGATCGTCGCAGAAACGTCGCCGAAATGTCAAAAACTGCGACGATTTTGCGACGGCAGTGCTTTTGCGGAGGAAAAATGAAGGCGCGTCGCAGAAACGTCGCTGAAATATCAAAAACTGCGACGAATTTGCGACGGCAGGATACCACGAGTCACCGCTCACCGTATTCCAGCTCGTAATGCTCGTCGCCGATGCGGTAGCGGAGGATGTTTCTGTCCTTGTCGATGCCCTCGTAGTAGGCGAAGTTGTGAAGCGGGGCGAAGGTGCTATCGTCGGCGCGGAACCGGCCGATGTCGTAGTCGCTCTTAAAGGGCCAGAGCATGTCGACTTCGAATTTGTCCTGGTCGAATCCGTCGGCGATGCGTTCCTCCTCGGTCTCCATGAAGTACAGCAGCGTAAGTTCCGTGTCTCTGCCGTCGCCGTAGAGTGCCCAGGTGGCGTCAACGAAATACCCTTCACCGCCGATCTCGACGTAGTTCCAGTCATGGTAGCCCGCGGAACCGTCTCCGCCGAACTCCGTGGCTTCCACGCCCACCTGCAGGAGAAGATAGGTCATCACGCCCGCGACCTCGCAGCAGATCCCCTGCTTCGTCATAAGGCAGGCATAGTTGCTGAATTCGTCCGGGCCGTTGCCGTCGATGGGACTGTAATCGTAGGAGAAATGCTCGCCGATATAGGCATAGATGCCAAGGAGTTTCTCGAAGTCGGAGTCTTCCGGATCGGCGGCTTCGTTAAGGATCCGCACCACTTCTTCTTCAAAAGCACTTTCTCTTTCGAGGAAGGCTTCTTTTCCGATTTTGTAACGGATCTTGCCGACTCCGTCTTCGTAGCCGGCGCCTTCTACGGTCTCGCAGCTGGCCGGCAGGAAGTTGGACAGTGTACAGGAGTCGGTACACCACTTGTACGACTCTTCGCTGGTGCAGGTAAATGTATCTTCTCCTGCGCGGATGGCGTCGATCAGGCTGTAGAGGTCTGCCCACATCTCATCTGTTACGAGCTCGGAAAGGAGCCCGGTGTGCGGGTGCGGGTTGAAGGTAAACAGCGTCTCGGGCTTCTCCCCTTCTGATGCAGAAGACGCCTGCTGCGAGGACGTTTCCGAGGCCGAATCCGATTCAGATTTCTGTGAAAGATCTTCCGAAACGAGCTCAGACGCATCCGCCGATGCGGCATCAGCAATCTTATCTTCCGTCGTCTCCGACACGGAATCGATTGTGTCTTCTGATACGCTTCCCCGAGAATCTTTAGAAGCGGTTCCCCGTGCTTCGTCCGAAGGATCGGATGATGGCGAACACGCTGTGAGAGCGAGCGTTGCAGCCAGACACACGCCTAGAATTTTTTCTTTCGCTATAGAATAAACGATCTTTTCTTTTGCCATTTTTCGTCTCCCCAATTGACTCGATTTTAAACTGGAGGGATTGTATCACAGAAAATGCGGAGGCAATCTTACAGTCTAGTCACTTGCGGTGCAAGTATGAGGAATATACTGGTCTTGTAATGAAATCTAAAAGTAGGAGGTTTTCAACATGAGAACAAGAAGCAAACGATTTGTGTCGATCGTCAGTGTGCTGGCTGTGCTGGTGTGTCTTGTATCCGGG
>JAEEIT010000196.1 GCA_016281535.1 Clostridia bacterium
CATCCGGTTCCTGCCCGTATACGATCTTCCCGTCTTCGAAGAGGCATGCCGCCGCATTTCCCGCCGCATCCTGCGGAAGGCCCGTCACACGGAACTGCACCTCTTTCTTATATTCTTCCTGCCCTCCGGGATACGAAGAATACTCCTCGAGAAGCACCTGTACGCAGCCCACATTGTTTCCTGCATCGAGGAGCGTCACGGAACGGACATTCTGCCCGTAAGAAGAAGATACCGACAGATCGGACAGAGCTTTTCCAGAAGGAATCGGGAAATAGTAGCGGAGCTCGAGGTTCTTCGGCGCTCTGGCCGGCCAGCCGGTCATGTTATAGATCATCGCCTTGATCTCCAGGAAATCCGAACCTCCGGCATTCTTCGTCACATCAACGCGGTATTCCTCGCCGACGGTCTCACAGGCTCCGAATCCCGTCAGCGTCTGTCCGTGATAGCGGGTGTAGAGCTTCGCCAGAAGACCGGTAAATCCGGCGTTATAGTCACAGGCGACCTCGTTGGTGTTGTAGTTACTGACGGTATCGGTATAGCCGTCCGATGCATCCGGTCCGCCCACGAGGGCACCGCAGAGGATATGCCGGGACGTGCCCGGATCATTCATGTTGTCACTGTAAGAACCCTGGGCCGTCCTGTGATGCGGATGGACAGGATAGCTCGTGCCGTATCCGATCTGGTAGGAGAATCCGGTGTCACCCAGTGCGTAACCCGCCTGGGAAACAGCAAAATCCCAGTAGGCATCTTTCTTTCCGGAAGGACAATTGTCGCTCTCACTATAGACCGCCGCGATGAAAGCAGTTGTCGTCGCATAGCGCAGTGACCCCCAGCTGTCGAGCCAGGCCAGACCCTTCGGTGTATAGGTGATTCTCTCTCCGGACGCCGTCCCTGTCGTCCAGAAATCGAGATGTTTCTCTACTGCAGATGTGTAGGTACTCTTTCCTGTTTCCTGTGCAAGAAGCACCGCGGCCCCGATGTGGACATCGTCCCAGCACAGTGCCCAGTTGAAGTCCTGGTTCGCCTTCGGATAGTATTCTTCTGCCTTCGACAGATAGGTGCTGTCCCCTGTCGCCCGGAAGAGCCACACGCCTGCCCAGCAGAGCTCATCGTAATAGCCGCTCCAGGAGTTATAGAAACCGTCCGCCGCCGTGTAGCCCGCGTCGCTCTTATACTTATCCGCAAAGGCGTAGAGGGACTTCGCATGAGTCAGGCACTCGGAACTGAAAGACGGATCGATGTCTTTATAGAGGATGCTGCAGACGGCAAGAGATGCCGCTGTTTCCGCCGTCACGGCCGATCCGGGATTGTTTCCGTCGACGAAGTAGGAAGGACGGTTCATCTGATACTCCACGCACTCCGCCGGTCCCCACCAGGAGTGGTCCGAAGAACCGTTCCCGACCTGATAGAAGTACTTCTCATCGGAAACATGGCACTTGATGAAGTATTCGTTCGCCCATCTGATATTGTCGAGTGCATACTCGAGCTGATGACTCTCCTCGTAGGCATCCTTATCTTCGTAGACCGACCATCCGAGGATCGAAGCGGTATAGGCCATAGGGAGATTGAATTTCACGTTATCTCCGGCATCGAACCAGCCTCCGGTCAGATCCACGCCTGCATCGGATCCGTCCTTCAGGCAGGAGTCGCCGCGCCAGTTGCATCGTGTATTCTCGGGAAGATCGCCTGAACGCTGAAGTTCATAGAAAAGAAGGGATTTCTGAAGGGCTTCGCCATAGTTGTATTTCCCGGTACCGGCGACACCTTCCTTCCCGTCGCCCTCGATCGTTCCGGTACTCTTCACTTCCGGCGTCACATCCGGTACGGTGGTCTCGGAAGGCTTTGATTCGGAAGGTTCGGATGCCGAGGAAGAAGCAGATGTAGCTTCTGTCTGTGTTTCCGCTTCGGAAGTGGTGGTCGATGTTTCACTTTCAGATGTTTCGGACGCCTTTGTCTCCGAGGAAGAAGGTTCCTCCGGCGCCTCCGTGGTCCCGTCTTCTTCGGATATATCCGACAGAGAAGACTCCTGGGAGGTTCCGTCCTGCTTCTTATCCGAGAAAGTCTTCTTCCATGCGAAGACTACGCCTCCGATCAGGATGGCTACTGCGAGGAAGATCCCGCATAAGACGCCGATTCTCATTTTATCCTTCATGTCCGATCCCGCCTTTTCCTATGTTGATGTCACGCTGATGCCGCTTCTTATGTCAGGTCCAGATCCAGTTCTTCTGTCTGCACCTTCGTGTATCGGAGGATGTCATCCATACGGATGCTCTGTCCGTAAGTCACGAAAGTGAATGCCTGTCCGGCTCTTCCCGCACGTCCGGTCCTTCCGATCCGGTGCAGATAGTATTCGTTCTCGTTCGGCACTTCGAAATTAAAGACCGTGTCGATATCCGATACGTCGATACCACGGGCGGCTACGTCCGAGGCCACGAGGATATTGAACTTGCCTTTACGGAAATCCTCCATGATGCGGTTTCTCGCGCCCTGCCCGATGTCGCCGTGCAGGCATTCCGCCTTATACCCCAGGCCCTTGATGCCCTCGGTCACGATGCGGACACGTGTCTTGGTATTACAGAATGCCATCACGCGGTGGCAGTTATACTGCTCCATGATCTTGGCAAAAGCACTCATCTTCTGCCGTTCTTCGAGGTGCAGGATGTACTGGCTGATCTTCGGCATATCTTCTGCCTTCGGGGCCACCTCGATCTCATCGGCTCCTTCCATGTATTCCCATGTGATATCCATGACTTCACGGGACATGGTGGCCGAGAACATCGCGATCTGCTTGTCCTTCGGGGTGAGCTTCATGATCTTCCGGATGTCCTTGATGAAGCCCATGTCGAGCATCTTATCCGCCTCGTCAAGAACGAGGGTATAGATATCGGAAATGTCGATGCTTCTGTGCTGTACATGGTCCAGAAGACGTCCCGGCGTCGCTACGACGATCTGCGGTTTCTTCTTGAGCATCTGGATCTGCTTATCCATCTTCTGCCCGCCGATGATGCCGCAGATCTTCAGTCCTTTTATATAAGCGCCGAGCGCGCGCAGCTCCGTGCAGATCTGCAGCGCCAGTTCTCTGGTCGGGCACAGGATCAGGGCCTGTACGAAGTTCGCATCCATGTTGAGGTACTCGAGGATCGGGATGCCGAAGGCGAAGGTCTTTCCTGTTCCGGTCGGGGCCTTCGCGATGACGCAGCGGTTATCCATCATGAGCGGGATCGCCTGCTTCTGCACGGATGTCGGTGTTTTCATGCCCATTTTCTCCAGGGCGCGCATGACCTCCTCGGAGAGGTCCATCTGGTCGAAAGAAGTAAATTCTGTCTCCACTAATCGTTATTCTCCTTTTTACGCGGGATATAGCGGACCGAATCGAAGAGTTCGCTCCGTCTGTCCCCGGTTTCAAATACATTGTTATACATGAGGATGTTGTACTCATTTAAGATGCCCGTCTCATCCGGAACATCCGCGACCGTATCGTATCGTCTGCCGTTGCTGTCGTACACGCCCATGGCGGTCACGACCGGATAGCGGTTATATGTCTCGGACAGAAGCAGGTTATAGTCCGGCAGATCCAGGCCCGTCATCTCCAGAAGGAGCGTGGACAGATAGTTCAGGCTGATCCTGTTGACTTCGCACTCCGGGATGTCGTAGTTCGCCCAGATGAAAAAGTCGGTCATATACAGCCGCTGCATCTCCTCGCCGGAGAGTTCAGTGACCTCTTTGCCGAGGAGTGTCTCGTAGAAGCCGTTGATCATGCTCGGGAGATGGTCTCCGAAGAAGCAGATGATGACCGGTTCGTCTACCGAACGGAAGTAGTCGATCAGTTCCTGCACGGCGATGTCACTCTGTCTGGCCAGGGACAGGTACTGCTCTGTCTCCGGGAACTTCTCCGGATATTCGACAAGACGCACATCCTGATCGAAATTCGGATGGGTGCTGTTATAGGAGCCGTGATTCTGCATCGTGACGTTAAAGAGGAACAGCGGCTGCCCTTCGTCCTTATTCTCATAAAGTTCAATCAGTTTCCTGTACGAACCGCGGTCCGAGATATAGGAACGGATATATTCCGTATCGTCAGAGAAATCATCGATCGACAGGAATTCATCGAAACCCATACTCTCGTACACGTAAGGTCTGTTCCATCCGCTTGCCAGATACGGGTGAATGGCGATGGTCTGATATCCTTCGCCATCGAGGAATCTCGGAAGAGAACCTGTCGTCTTTTCGATATACTGCTGATACGGGATACTTCCCAGCGGGAAGAACGCCATAGAGTTTCCGGTCAGGAATTCGAACTCCGAGTTGGCGGTTCCGCCGCCGTACACGGATACATGGAGGTCGCCATGAATGACATTATCACTCTGGAAGAGTGAATCCATATACGGGTGCATCTCAAGATTGGTCTCGAAGGAACCCACCGTGGACATATCCGAATAGGATTCGTTCATGATGCAGATGATGTTCGGCTTCTCCCCGTCTTTCAGCACACGCTTGCCCTGGCTCTTATGAAGTTCCAGCTGGGATTCGTACTGCCTGATCACGGATTCCGGAAGGATCGGCCGGATATCCATCTGCTCGATATGGTCTTCTACCTCGAGGACTTTCTCTTCGCTGTAATTCTCCGGCACTTCTACCGCGATATGCTGGGCATTGATGGTAAGTGCAACGATCATGCCGTTCTGGGAGAAGGTATAAGGCTGGTTCACATCGTTGACCACGCCCATCTGTTCCATCAGGCTGATGGATGCATTCTGCTTCTTTCTCGTATCCAGAAGCGTCAGGATCAGGAAGATCCCTAAGAACGCCCCGCAGACGCCCATCGCAGCACGCTTCCGCTTCAGTGTGATCTGGTAGCGGCACTTGGTCACGATGAGGATACTGAGGATGAACAGCAGTGTCGCGATGATGAGGATCGGCGACAGTTCGACATGGTAATTGTCCGATACATTCATCGCGGTCTGAAGTGTCACCACATCGAGGATCTGGATCGGCTCACCTCTCCAGACGAGCTTAAAGTAGTTGAAGATCGCGAGCACGAAGACGATGGAATTGGCGATGATCGTCGTGAGCCGGAACTTATTAAATGCGATGAACAGCAGCATGTAGATCAGCAGGAAATAGATGTAGTTGACCAGGAATGCCGCAGGAGATTTCCGGAATACGGAGTTGTTATTAAGCAGTTCCGTTACGGTAAACATGAGGATCGGCATCAGGCACATCACGGCCATCGTGGACAGTTCTTTCGCCTTATCCGAAAGATCGAAGTGCAGTACCGCAAGAAGTGCCGCAAGGAGCACCAGAAGGATACTGATGATCATGGCCAGATAGTCCATGCGTGAATAACGGATCTGGATGTTGCACTGAAGATGCGACTGTGGATTCATTCCGGGATACTGCACATCGAAGAGTGCATCCTGGACGTTCGTCGACACCCACACCGTCGGCACTTCCTCACCCATCGTCTCCCATGCCTGCATGGCGATCTTATATACCTTTTCCGGCTCCAGATCCATGCCGATCTTAAACCGGAGATATTCATTATCTTTCACTTCCGAGATCGGAACAGTCTTGGCATAGAGCACATATCCGTCTGCCTCCTGCAGCTGGAAAAGTATCTTCCCCTGTGGTGCCATGACATTCCCGGATTCGAGGTTCGTGGCCATACGGACTTCGATATAGTCGATATGGCGCCTGTCCGGTGTGAATTCCTGTATCAGCGGGCGGTCAGAATTGAGAATGCCCGACGGCGTGGAACC
>JAEEIT010000030.1 GCA_016281535.1 Clostridia bacterium
CCGGTTTCTCGTAAACGAATGCTTCACGCCGTTCTTGGTGAACGTGTAGCGGCGCTGGATCTTCACGCCTTTCTCCGCGAGACGCTTCTCATGCTGGTGCAGAAAATAGCGCATATCCTGAGATGCCTGGGATGGCTCGGTACCGTCCTCGTAGAAGCGCTCGAGATCCTTGATAAAGGTATCGCGGATCCCTTCTGAAGGCTTCGGAGTATTGCTGTTCGCCTCCTTGATGCTGTTCCAGTTATCCTTGAAATCTTGAAAAAAGCCCATGTTTCAACCCTCCTTGCACACGGCCGAATAGACATGGCCGCTCACACGCTTTCATTGTAGCATACGCAGTGGCGGGATTATATCTCGAAAAACAGCATAATAAGCGATCAAATTCCGCCAAAAGCACTGTCACCGGAAGGGCTACAGTGCTTTTGTCAACGTGAAAAAAGGAAGGGCGGCAGCCTGCCGTTCTGGAAAATCGGATCAGATCGGGTTCTCTTCGAGATCCTTCGCGATCATGGCGCGGGCTTCGTCCGAGATATCCGAAGTCTTAGAAGACTTGACGTGATCGGCATCGAGGATCCCCACGACCTTCATGCGGACCCTGGTGCAGTGCCAGGGGTAGTTCTGCTTGACTTTCTCGGAGCCCTGGATCGTCAGGACAACGACCGGAACATTCGCCTTCTGGGCGATCTTGAAGACACCGTTATGGAAGGGGAGAAGCTGGAGTTTCTTACTTCTCGTGCCTTCCGGGTAGACGAAGATGGAGACCTCATCCGCCTTCAGGAGCTTGCTGGCGCGGTCGATGGTCATCATGGCATTCCTCGGATTCTCACGGTCGATGGTCATGAAGCAGCAGCGGCGGATCATACGGCCATAGAAGGGGACCTTAAAGTTCGATGCTTTTGAAACGAAGGACGGATGCCACTTGCGGAGCACACGCCAGGAGATCAGGGGATCGTAGTTACTTCTGTGGTTACATACGAAGAGCATCTGCCGGCCGTCCGGGATCTTGTCGAAGTCGATAAGGTCGTAGCGGATGCGCATGATGCGCATGCCGATGCCGGTGGTGGACTGCAGAAGGAAACGGTAGAATTTGGATTCCTTGTCATACTCCTTCTTCGTGTTGATGAACATCGAGGCGGCGAACGTAAACAGGAAATAGATGATGATGCCCGCAATCTTCAGGGCAATCAGGCCGAGTACGGCGTAGAGAATGTAGCGCAGAATATCCATGGTTTCCTCCGTTAATACGGGATGTGTTTTTCTAATGAAGTATTCTAACACAGATTATTGTTATTGCCCGTAAAATCGTGTAAAATTACGTGGCACGTGTGTAGTACGCGCGCGTGCGCGATATTCCCTATCGGGGCACGGTTCCCCGGAACAAAGGAGACAGACAGGTATGAGACAGTTTACCTCAGACGAATTGAGAAATACATGGAAGCAGTTCTATATCGACCGTGGACACGTGGATGTCGGCGCCGTTTCACTGGTGTCGGACGGTTCGACGGGTGTTATGTTCAACGTGGCCGGCATGCAGCCGCTGATGCCCTATCTTCTGGGTCAGAAGCATCCCCTCGGTACGAGACTTTGCAATGTGCAGGGCTGCGTCCGCACCAACGATATCGACTCCGTCGGCGATAAGAGCCACGTGACGTTCTTCGAGATGATGGGTTCCTGGAGCCTTGGTGATTACTTCAAGAAGGAAAGATGCCAGTGGAGCTTCGAGCTGCTGACGCAGGTCTTCGGATTCGACGCGGATCATCTGGCCGCGACGGTGTTCGCCGGTGATGAGAATGCGCCGAGAGACGAAGAGGGCGCGCAGTACCGTATCGCTTCCGGCTTTAAGAAAGAGAATATCTACTACCTCGGTGCAGACGATAACTGGTGGGGCCTCGAGTACGGTCCGTGCGGTCCGGACTCCGAGATGTTCTATATCGCCGACCGCCCGGATTGCGGACCGGATTGCGGACCGGGATGCTCCTGCGGAAAGTACACCGAGCTCGGAAACGACGTCTTCATGCAGTATGAGAAGCATAAGGACGGAACGCTGACGCCTCTTGCGCAGAAGAACGTAGATACCGGCTGGGGCCTCGAGAGGATCCTGGCGTTCCTGAACGGTTCCCGTGACGTATATCAGATTGACCTGTTCGCGCCGGTCATCGCCTATATCGAGAGTGTATCGGGTGCGAAGTACAATGCGGATGAGAAGCAGACCCGCTCCATGCGTATCCTGGCGGACCATACCCGTACGTCCGTGATGCTCATCGGTGATGCGGCGAAGCTCGTTCCGGCTAATGCCGGTGCCGGCTATGTTCTCCGCCGTCTGATCCGCCGTGCGGTCAGACATGCCCGTACACTGGGCCTCGCGAAGGAGAACATCCTGAAGATCGCCACGATCTTCATCGACGAGATCTACAATAACAGCTACCCGCTCCTTCTGAAGAACAGAGAGTTCATCTTAAATGAGCTCAGCAAGGAGATCGAGAGATTCGAGAGCACACTCGAGAACGGCATGAAGGAATTTAAGAAGATCCTCGAGAGTGCCCGTTCGGAAGGAAAGAAAGAGATCAACGGACGCGATGCGTTCTACCTCTACGATACATTCGGCTTCCCGCTGGAGCTGACAGTGGAACTGGCCCAGGAAGAAGGACTCACCGTCGATGAGGGTGCTTTCGGCATCGCGATGGAAGAGCAGAAGCAGAAGGCCCGTGATAACCAGAACTTCTCCGCGAAGCTTCAGGCTTCGGCGGGTGTCTTCGATTCCCTTGACGCAAGTGTCACGACGAAGTTCGTCGGATATGAGTCACTCAGCAGCGAGGGCAGAATCGTGGCGCTGGCGGATGCGGAAAGCCTGAAGGATTCCCTCTCCGAGAAGGAAGAGGGCACCATCGTGACAGACGTGACGCCGTTCTACGGAACCATGGGCGGTCAGGTCGGCGATAAGGGTGTCATCACGACAGCAAGCGGCGAATTCATCGTGACCGAAGCCGTACACCTGGCAGAAGGGCGGATCGGCCATACCGGTTATGTAAGCAAGGGCACCATCCGTGCAGACGAGACCGCGAAGATCGAGGTGGCGACGGAGAACCGTCAGAACACATGTAAGAACCACTCCGCGACGCACCTTCTGCAGAAGGCACTGAAGATCGTGCTCGGCGACCATGTTGAGCAGAAGGGTTCTCTGGTTACACCGGACCGTCTGCGTTTCGACTTCTCCCATGACTCTGCTATGACGGCCGAACAGATCGAGAAGGTTGAGAAGATCGTGAACGATGAGATTGCGGCAGGACTTGCGGTAAGAACCGACGAGATGAGC
>JAEEIT010000197.1 GCA_016281535.1 Clostridia bacterium
CTCCTCTGCGAAAGGATATCCCTTGCCTTTCTGCGTAATAATGTGGATCAGGACCGGCCCGTCGATCGTCTTGGCAATCTCGAGTTTCTTCTTAAGAAGCGCGATGTTGTGCCCGTCGAAAGGTCCGAAATACTGGAATCCCAGATCCTCGAAAATAACCGGCGGCGTATTTCTCCTTATCAGGAGTCTAAACCAGGTCTTCACCATTCGAAGGAAACGCGCAATCGGTTTTCCGATCAGAGGTACCGCCAGAAGGAACCGCTCGACCTTACTCTTCGCCTTAATATATCCCTGCGTGGAACGAAGATTCGCCAGTGCCCGGGAAAGGCCGCCGACATTCTTATCGATCGACATCTGATTATCGTTTAAGATCACAGTCAGATTCTCTTTAAAATGCCCGGTATCATTCAGACCCTCGAAAGCCATTCCGCCAGTCATGGCACCGTCACCGATCACGGCGATCACATGGCCGTCATCGCCCTGAAGTTTCTTGGCACGAAGAAGGCCCAGCGCGGCCGAGACTGAAGTACTGCTGTGTCCCACGCCGAAAACATCATAGATGCTTTCACTTTGTTTCGGGAAACCGGCGATACCGCCATACTTACGGAGCGTATGGAACTGATCCTTTCTCCCCGTCAGAAGCTTATAGGCATACGCCTGATGACCCACATCCCATACGATCTGGTCATGAGGCGGCGAAAACTTAGAAAGAAGGGCGATCGTCAGATCCACTACACCAAGACTGGAAGCAAGATGTCCGCCGTTCTGGCTGACACGCTCGACGATCACATCACGAAGCTCGTCCGCAAGGAGCCTGCACTCGTCGAAACTAAGCTGCGCCACATCTTCCGGGCGCTTGATCCCATCAAGTATCGGTGTCGGTTTCATATCTCACTGCACCCGATTCTGAAGAAGGTCGCTGAACTGACGGAGCGCGCTGACATCCAGGCCACGGTCCGCAAGCTCATCGAGTGCTTCATACACATCATTATAGGTATCATCCAGCATCTTCTGCGCGCTTTTCTCGCCGAAGACCGTGACGAATGTCGACTTCTGGTCGCGCTGGTCTTTTCCTGTGGACTTTCCCAGCACCTGGGCATCCGCCTGCACATCCAGAAGATCATCTTTAATCTGGAAGCCCAGACCCGTTCCCGCCGAGAAACGGTGAATCTGGTCATACAGTTCCTTATCTTCGCCATGCTCCGCCGCATAGATATAATACGGCACCAGGCATGACGCATTGATCAGTGCGCCGGTCTTCTTCTCATGAAGCTCACAAAGCCGGCCGGTATCGATCTTCTTTCCTTCTGAAGAAAGGTCGATACTCTGCCCGCCGATCATACCGGAAATACCGGTATTCTCCGAGAAACACACGGCAGCCTTTGCCGTCTTCGGATCTTTACTCACTGCCAGAAGCACCCGCTCGAAGGCCCGGTTCAGAAGGGCATCCCCGGCCAGAAGGGCAAATGCCTCACCGTGTGCCACATGGCAGGTCGGCTTTCCCCTCCGCAATGTATCGTTATCCATACACGGAAGATCATCGTGAATCAGAGAATACGTATGGATCATTTCCATCGCCGCTGCGAAATCATCGACCACAGAAAGATCGACACCCAGCATCTCCGCCACCATATACATCAGTACAGGACGGATACGCTTGCCGCCTGCAAGAAGGCTGTACATCGATGCTTTTACCGTAGGATCCTCGGCCAGTTCCGATGGAAAAACATCCACAAGAAGGCCCTCGATCCGGTCCTGATATTTCTTTAGGAAATATGCTATCTTCTCGCTCATACTCTTCCCCCGTTATTCGGCAAAAGGACTCTCGCTCTTTCCGTCTTCGCCAAGTATGCTGATCTGCTTGACGATGGAATCGAGTTTCTCTTTACAGAACTTCGACAGCTCCATCCCTCGGGAATAGAGCGAAATCGAATCATCCAGGGAGGCTTCTCCCGACTCAAGTTTCTTGATGATTCCTTCCAGCTCGGCTACCGCCTGCTCATACGTAAGGTCAATCTTTTCCGCCATCGTTTTCCCCTCCCTTTCGATCGACCGCTGTCACGACAGAACGGATCGTTCCATCAGAAACCGCAATCGATATCTCATCCTCTATATTAACACAATTTACCGAGTCTACCGTCCGGCCTTTCCCATCTGTGGCACGGGCATATCCCCGAAGGAGTACCCGCATCGGGTCAAGCGCCGTAAGTTTCGCCAATTCCGTGGCAAAAGCACTTCTTCTTTTTTCGTATTCTGCGCGGAACCGCTCATCCAGTCTTGCCGTCAGATTATCCTGGCGCTGCATCTCCTTCTCCAGGCGGACCTGCGGGGCCAGAAGGGCACGGTGCTTCGTAAGGCCCTCCCATTCATGGGTCTTCGTACGAAGATAGTGCTGCATCGCCGAGTCAAGATTACGCAAAGACATAGAAAGACGGGCCAGAACTTCTTCCTTATTCGGCATCACGAGTTCTGCCGCCGCCGATGGGGTCGGTGCACGAAGATCCGAACAGAAATCGCAGATCGTATAGTCCGTCTCATGACCGACAGCCGAGATAACCGGCGTCTGCGCCTCATAAATCGCCCGGCCAAGCGCCTCATCGTTGAAACACCACAGATCCTCCATGGAACCACCGCCACGGGCGATGATAATGACATCGATATCGTCTCTTGCGTCGAGGATCTTAAGTCCGCGGATCAATTCCGAAGCGGCTTCTTTACCCTGCACCGCGGACGGCGCCAGAAGCAGATCGAAATTCGGGAAACGACGGGTAAGCACGTTCAGGATATCCTGGATGACCGCACCTTTCGGACTCGTCACCACACCGATCCGCTTCGGAAGATAGGGGATCGGCTTCTTGTGAGCCTCGTCAAAGAGTCCCTCATCCGCCATTTCCTTCTTTCTCTTCTCGAATTCCTTATAGAGCTCACCTAAGCCCTCTTCCTGCATGAGTGATACAATGACCTGAAACTTCCCGTACACCGAATACAGCGCGGCACGTCCGTAGATCCGCACCTTCATGCCGTTTTCCGGGACGA
>JAEEIT010000198.1 GCA_016281535.1 Clostridia bacterium
ATCGAGATGCACACGACACTTGCCGATTTCGACGATATGTACGGCGTTTTTATCGCGGCGGCGAAAGTGTGCGGCAGGGAGGACATCATTCCCTTGATCGAGCAGTATTGGCAGGACAAGAACCTGATCGGGAACCGCGAGAAAACGAATGAGACCACCGCCATTCCCTCATATGAAAAAGCACTGATCCCTTTTTCTCCGGATATGGCTTCGCGTGCCATCGTGTATGCCGTGGCGGAAGACGATACGGTCCTTGACTGGGCGCCGGTCCAGCTGGATGGCATCGCAGTGATCACGGTTCCGGAGGGAACTCGCTACTTCATTGCGGTGGTTGAGTATAGAGATTACTATTTCACGGATCAGGTGGGCACGAAGTATCTGGATCAGAACAAGACAGGATGGTCAGACGGAAGTAACGGGAATTACTCCGTGCTGACCGCCGGAAATGGAACGATCCTCCGATTGCCAGACTATTCCTGATTCTCCGGAAGAAAAAACCGACAAAATTTATTAACAACTGGTTTTTTCTTTTGCCATTTTTGATTGGGATAATAATACTGTGTACTTCTATATGTTAAGGGAGGCAACGGTATGAAAGATCGCAGATTCAGATTGCTGGCTATACTTCTTGC
This sequence comes from Clostridia bacterium, assembly GCA_016281535.1. Taxonomy (GTDB): domain Bacteria; phylum Bacillota; class Clostridia; order Saccharofermentanales; family Saccharofermentanaceae; genus Scatonaster. The sequence goes on from JAEEIT010000198.1 coordinate 633, forward strand.
TTTGAGCATACTCGGTGCGGCATGTTCGAAGAACGAAACAACGGAGAAGACGAAGAAAAAGACGGAAAGTCCGGAATACGAGCAGCACGAGATGGAGACGAAGGATCCGGATGCGGAGACGTCCGAGACCGAAGAGACCACAGAGCCCTCCCAGCGCGATACCAGCGCCCGTACATCCCCCACGCCTACGCCCACGCCGGAGGTCATTCCGCTGCTAACGGAAGCGGACATCCAGAGCATGAACAACAATAATGCCATTATCGTCAAAAATGACGAAGGCCATGTCAGTACCATCGTAGGAAGGTTCTTCCACCGTCCCGTAGCCGATGTGGAAGAAGCCATCGATGCGGTGAAAGGCGTGCAGGAACTACTGGGGCTTCAGACCGGGTATTTTCCGCTGGCGATGTACGGAGCCACATATGATGGGTACACCTACTACACATTAAAACAGATCTACGGCGATCTTACCGTGCAGAATGCGACGCTGAAGATCGTTCTCGATCCGGAAGGGTATCCGTGCATGCTGCAGTCCTCGCTGGTTACCAATCTCGGATATGCGGTTTCGGATCCGAAGATCAACGGAAGTCAGGCCGAGCAGATCGTTCTTTCCCAGGTCGGCGCCGGCTACAGCGTGATGCATGAATATACGAAGAAGACGTGCCTTGCGGATGAGATCTCCCAGGCGCAGCACTGCTTCCAGGTCGTCACGAATAACCCCGACGGCACCATCGGCTTCGATATGCCGTATATCATCCACTTCGTCGACTACGACGGCAACTACATCAAGTCCTATCCCACGGGATTTCTCCCTGACGATTCCAATATTGCCGACTATGGAAACGATTCCTATTTCACGGATCTCGTCCCGGAGAACCGCACCTACACGATCGACCGTAACGGCGAGAGCTATGCCTTCACCGTTCCGATCTCCTATAACTCCGTGGATCAGCAGTACTACATGGCCGATCCTTCCCGTAAGATCATCGTGGCGGATTTCTTCGAATTCGAATTTAACGACAGGAACCTGGTCTTCGAGACTTCTTCGGATCCGGACAACTGGTCGGAGAATCACCTGATCACCTACTATAACTACATAAGGTCCTACGACTTCTACAATGCCTTTCATATTCAGTCCACAGACAGTTTCGGCATGCCGATGCTGATCCTTACCGGCTATTGCGATGAGAACCGGGAGCCGGTCAACAATGCCTGCAACATGGGCGTGACCAACGGCTGGTCCGTGTTCGGTGCCGCCGATGTGAACACATACTGCTACAGCCTCGATGTCTGTGCACATGAGTTCACCCACGGCGTTTCCGGCTTCGCCAGACAGGGCAATATCTACGCCAATGAATTCGGCGCCATCAACGAAGCCTTCAGTGACATTATGGGCAACATCTGCGAGATGTATATGGGCGACACCTGGGATACAGACTGGCTCCTCGGCGAGACATCCGGAAACACGATGCGTTCCATGAGTAATCCGTACCTGTATAACCAGCCGATCTTCATCGGTGATCCGTATTACCTGTCGCCGTCCCTTCAGGGCATGTACGGTATACAGGATAACGGTGGCGTGCATATCAACAACACCCTCATCTCGTACCTCTGCTATAAGCTCTATGCCGCCGGAATGACCCTGGACGATCTTGCCCGGTTCTTCCTGTGTGCGATGGAGATGCATACGCCGACGGCGGACTACGATGACCTCTATGCCATCTTCGTTGCTGCCGCGCAGCTGTGCGGACATGCGGAGATCATCCCCGTGATCAGCCAGCACTGGGCCGATACCAACCTTACGGGCGACCGGTCGAAGAATGCGGAGAGCGTGGCCATTAACGGATTCCAGAGGATCAACATTCCGTTCGAGTCCTATGAACTGGCTACCCACTGTATTGTGTCTGTATACTACAGTAACGGGCAGATCGCACTGCAGGCCCTGTGTCAGCCGGATGGTGTGGCTTCCATTCTGATCCCGGCCGATGACAACAGTTATATCATCATCGTGGAAGAGTACAGCGATGAATTCTGGAGTGCGAAGACCGGTGAAAAAGCACTGGATTATTATGGCACGGGCTGGACGACGGATGCCAACAACATGGGCACCTTCACCATGGATTCCGGAGACGTGGCCACCCTGCCGGTCTATTCGTAGGAACGAAGAAACAAGACGATGCAGAAGAACAGTGCTTTTGCAGAAGAATAAGAGAGAAGACCTGATCATATCGAGAGGAGGAAACGAGGATGAAGAGCCGAAGATCAAG
>JAEEIT010000199.1 GCA_016281535.1 Clostridia bacterium
AGTTCTTTCTCTGCGTAGAATCTCACGGCCATGCCGGCAAAAGCACTGCCGTTATATACGAATACGAAATCGTATACGCCCGGTTCCACCGAGTCGGGATTCAGGCAGATGCTTCCCCACGGAAGGTCGGGATCCTCATCCTTCATGAGCGAAAGGTTGATGACGTATCCGTCCATGTTCATCGAGAATTCCGCATCTTTATATACATTCGCATTCCCTTTATGCTCGAATACCCAGACTTCGATGCCCGCTGTCTTATCCGTATCCGGATAGAAATCGACCCACTCATTGAGCTCGAAGATGCAGCGTACACCATCCAGTGCCGGATCCTTCTTGTTGATCTCATCGCCTGCACGGTTCCCGGAGATCTTCACGCCTTTTAAGATCCCAGATCCGGAAGGGTCCAGGAACACCACTTTTCCCGCTTGAAAAGCAAGAGGGCCATTGCTTTGACTCTCGGTACTCGCGGATACGGTATCCGAAGGTGCCGTGGTTTCTTCTGTCTTATCTTTCTTCTTCCCGCAGGCCGAAGATGAGAATACGATCGCAATGGCTGCCAGAAGTGCTACATATTTCTTCATGTGTGTCCTCCTCAGAAAAACTGCATCACACAGCTTTATGAAAAGTATTTTAGCATAACGGAACCTGCACGGCAAAGAAATGACCGGGGATGTCTTCCGCTCTCGAAGACATCCCCGGTTCAGTTCTTTTTCCTGTTCTTTCTAAAGAAGTGTGTATGTTACAAGAATCTTCTTTTTTCTTTCACTTTGTGTTTACTTTCTTGTTCCTCATGTTCCTCGTATAAATAGACGAGAACGATTTCATTTCTGTTGCAGATTCCGATGGGGCACTACTCATCATTCAAACGCTCTTTATCGCTGACCACCAGTCCCAGGAGTTTCGCGTTCGCCGCAAGTTCCAGCCGGCTTCCGAATCCTGTTTTCTCCATAATGTTCTGGATATGCCGCTTGACGGTGTTCACGGAGATCATCAGTTTCTCGGCGATCTCTTCATTCGTCATGCTGGCCGTCAGTTCCCGCAGTATTTCCAGTTCGCGATCTGTCAGATCGGCGCGCGTCGCTTTTCCAAAAGGGACCTTCGGCTCGTCGGCCGGGTAGACGGATTCGCCCGCCATCGTTCTGTCCATGATCTCGAGAAGCCCGTGCTCGTCGTATTCCTTGTACCAGAAGCTCTCGATGCCGGCGGATCGGGCCTTCTCCTCCCAGTTCGTCTCCGATGTGGACGTCGTGAGGATGATGCGGATCTCCGGGTGCTTCTTCTTGATGATCTCCGCCGCGGTCAGGCCGTCGATCCCGTCCTGCATCATGACGTCCATGATCAGCAGGTCGACCTTGTGCCCGTCGACGTATTCCACAGATTCCCTGGCTGTCCGAAGTCCTGCGGCGAGCTCGTATTTCGCGGCCGCACGCACATACATCTCGAAGAATCCGCGCGAGATATTCTGGTCATCCACGACCACCACTCTGACTTTAGAAGATTCCTGCTCCATGCCTGTTGCCTCTCTCCGTTTCCGGGTTTTTCTGGTTTAGGGATTCAATATTTCACAAGAATATCTTACAAAACTAAAGAAGAATTGAGTATCACCTTTTTGTACCATTTTCGCGGGAGAGGTGTCAGGGGGCCGGTGGGGCAGGACGACCTACCAGATGCTCGCCTTCCCAAGAGGGGGCCATGAGTGCCGCGGCGGCGCGACTAACCAGATTCTTCTCTTCCCAAGAGGGTGCCATGAGTGCCGCGGCGGCGCGACTAACCAAACTCCTTTTTCTTCGGCTTTAGTATGTCGTTTCCTAGTCGTTGCAGGCACTTCTGACTAACCAAATCTCTGATTTCGGATGTTTAGTATGCTATTTCTTCTCGAAAAGCACTGGGAATCGTGCTTTTCGACATACCAAATCGTCAGAAATCGAGATTTAGTCTGTTACAGCCCTTGAAAAAGCGCCAAAACAGCATACCAAATTCTTTATTTGAGAGGTTTGGTATGTCATTCTCACAAAATGAAGAAAAAACCGACATACCAAATTCCGGCTTTTGAAGATTTAGTCTGTCGGCAGGCGGATGAGGGGCGGCAGATGAGCGGGCGGCACAATGGCGGATGAGGCTGCGCACAAGGGCGGGGCACGGGCGACACATTAAAGTGAGCATCTCCTCCGGTTTAATGTGTAGATCCACCACGTCCCGAGACGCCCAACACATTAAAGTGCTGCCCCACCCACGTTTAATGTGTAAAAAGCACTGTTTTCAGGGGGCAAAACACATTAAATCGCAACAATCCTCCGAATAATGTGTAAAAAGCACTGGTGAACCGGGTTTCCGGCATGGAGTTTACACATTAAAATGCACTTGCGGCCTGGTTCAATGTGTCTTTTGAGCTTCAGCCGGCAAGTGGCGACACATTAAATCGCAACAAAACGGTTTTTAATGTGTCGGTGTGTGCGGGAATGGCCAGATGGAATGGTCAGCGGCACGGAGGCACGGGAGAAACGAGCCGCTGGGTTTTCACTCCGGGAAATGCAGGGTCAGCACGAAGGCGGGGGCGCTCTCGAGGTGCATGGTGCCGCCGGCTTCGACGACGCGGCGGCGCAGGGAAAGAAGGCCGCCGCTCACGACGATCTCGCCCTTCGGGGGCTTGCCGTTGTTGGTGATGCAGATGGCCGTTTCCGACGGGTGGCCGGAGGCGGGCGCGGAATCCGGCTTCGTGGAATCGTGACGCGCGGAACCGCTGGGCGTGAAGCCGGTGGGCGCGCGGGCCGTGATTGAAACGGTGATGGTATCGCCCTCAGCGTGTTTGACGGTGTTGGCCGCGCACTCGGTGATGGCCTGCGCGAGGAGTTCTTTGATCGGATTCGGCAGCTGCGCGGGCGCGGTCGAAGGCGTGGAAATGGCCGCCGAAACAGGCGCCGAACCGGAATGCGCGGATGCGGATGCGGCCTGCGCGAGGAGTTCTTTGATCGGATTCGGCAGCTGCGCGGGCGCGGACTCGGGACGCGTGGCACCGGAGGTTTCGAACACCACGCGGACGCCGATGCTGTTGGCCATGGCGATGGCGGTGGTGACCGGATCTTCCTCACCCTGATACGGCTCCTCGGACTCGCCCAGCAGGAACAGGTTCATCTGCCTCGTGGCCGCGTAGACCACCTTCGGATCCGTCACATCCGGATGGCGGATATAGTGGCGCCCCATCAGGAGCACCTGACCCAGCTGGTTGTGGAGCGCCGCACGCGCATCCGCCTCCTCCTGGGCAACGAACATATCCCCGGACAGGTCCGTGACCGCCTTCATACGGCGGCGGATATCCAGAAGGTGCTCATTCTTATCCGCAAGCTCGTCAATGATCCGATACCTCTCCGTCACGTCCGCCGCCGTGATCTGCGTATAGATCTGCTCATCGGCCGTGAAATTCTCTTTCTCGAAGAGCCACACTTCCTTCGACGGAAGGCGCACCAGATACTTACCGCCCTGCTCTTTTCCCGTATCCACGACGATCGACCACAAACGCCGCCCATCCACAAGAAGATCACCCGACAGTGCTTTTGCCAGATCATTCATCTTCAGATTACTTAGGCGCACCGTCCCGTCGCGGCTGCAGATCACGATCCCCTCCGGCAGCAGATCCACCGCCTGCCGGATCGTCTCGGAGGTCAGGCTCGAATTCGTATACACCATATTGTCCCGGCTGCCGATCAGAAGCAGCGCGCCGATCAGAACTTCCAGGCCCGCGTAGAACAGCCACGGCAGGTCGAACAGGAATAGCTCGAACGGCAGGAATTTCTCGGAAGACGACGTGATCCTCGTCATGGCGCAGTCCATCAGGATCAGAAAAAGCACGAAAGCGAGCGCTGCATTTACAGATCCGGCCAGGATCGGCTTCCGCTTGCGTTTCTCGGTGATGGCGCGGTACAGGATCGCCTCGGTGCCTACGACGAAAAGGATCGAGACGGCGCAGAGGACGTACCACAGGCCGGAATAGATGATCGTCTGAAGTGCATTCATCCGGCCTCACCTCCCCCGCTTCTTCGGATGGTGAAGAACAGGACGCCGTCGCTCTCTTCGCACCGGACGGGAAGCTTCGTCTCAGGGAGCCTCGGCACGGAATTCGTCTCGGGAAGCTTCGGCGCAGAATTCGTCTCAGGGAGCCTCGGCACAGAATTCGTCTCGGGAAGGGCCTGGGCGTAGTCGGTTTCGGGAAGTGCCGGGGCGCCGTTCGTCTCCATGGCGATACGGATGCCGTCGGGCTTGAGGGAGAAGGTCATGGTCTTCGCCACCGGGAAATACGCCTCGATCACGGTCTCGAACGTGTCGTAGAGCGCGTGGACGTCGCGAAGCGGGATCTCCGAATACTCCTGCCCGATGGCGGCCGCCTCGACGCCGCAGCACTTGAGGAAACGCGCGGTTTCCGACAGGGCGAGGAACAGCTCGCGGTTGGACCGGGGAAGCGACTCCTCCGAAAGAAGAAGCAGGTTCGTCTTCCTCTTCGAGTACGCATTCAGCACGCAGACTTTTCCCAATTCCGCGGCAAAAGCACTGTCGTCGGGGGTGGTGTTCAAGAGGAGTTCTTCGATCCTTTTCTGCTTCGGGAAAATGGCGGCGGCGATACGGGCATAGACCCGGTTCTGCGCATCCAGCCGGGCCTTCTGCTCCCGGAGCTTGTTCTCCACCGCGATCAGATCGTTCTCCTCACTAAGAAGTGCATTGGCCGAGTCCAGGCGCTTGCGCTCCTCGTGAAGATCGTGCTCGTCTTCGGTCCAGAATGTGTACCCGGCGCGGATCTTCGTGCAATTCAACCGGGTGTCTTCGTCAAGATAGACGGGGGATTCCAGGACTGAAAGGAGGACCTCCTCCGGAACGTCGATCGGCGACGAAGACCGGTGCACGACATGGAAGTCCGGATCGGTGATCATGACGGGGGTCTTCATCTCCCGGAAGAAAGCATCGTATTTCTCGTTATACGGTATGAGCCGGCTGCGGATACAGCACTCGAATACGAGGATAAAACTGTATATGTCGATCTCCGGTATATTAAACATTTTCGGAAGATGGAAGCGGTCCAGTACGAAGACCTGAAAGAGCGTGACGAAGAGCCAGAGCGCGATACTTCCGACCAGGCTCAGGACGACGGCTCCGGTTTTCTTCTTCGTCGATCGGAAGAAGAGCCAGAAACTTGAGACCAGCATCAGGAGCATCACGCCAAACACCGCGAAGAAACCGCCTGCCCACCTGTATTTACCTGTTTCTATGATGAAATCGGAGAAGTCTCCTACCGGGCGATATACCAGAAGATGCAGATCGTTCGTGAGTACGAACAGGGAGAGCATACCCGATACCAGAAGTGTGATCCGCACGCTCCGTTTTCCGATCTTCGTATCCTCGAAACTCAGATACAGCGCGGTAGACAGAAGGAGTGCCGGGATCAGGACGCGGGGGATGAAATAGAGGTATGCAGTGAATCTGTACATGGGAAGATCGTTCTTGCAGGCGCGGTAACGGAAAACGCGCAGCAGGTGATATCCGAGCATGACGAGACCGGAAAGGACGATATACATCCGTGCCCTTGTCGGGAGAAGTCTTTCGCGTACGGAGTCGATCCAGAAAACGATCAGGAACGAGACGATCGCTGCATGGATGCAGAATAGGATGCCGTTGATGAGCGGGGTCTCGAAGTGCGAGATAGCGTTAACGATCCCGCCAAGAAGCAAAAGACCGAAGAACAGAGATGTTTTCCTATATGTTCGTATGATCCTGATGAACGTTCCCATATACGTGTCTCTCGATGTCCTATGCGTCGCCGCGCCGGGCCCCTGGTGGCCTGGGCGCAGAATGAAAACAATGTCATTATAGCATAGGCGCCGGATGGGTCGAGCTGGCCGGGCGCGACGGGTGGGTCGTTCGCCCACACGCGGCCCTCCGGACTCCGTGCTCTGAATTGAACGTTCGCCCCACCCGCGCGACCCTGAGCTTCGGCGCGCCCCCGCTCAGGCCGGGAGGAAGCCGATCCGGCGCGGTTCCTTCTCCTCGGGCACATCGCTCTTCGGCATCGTGATATCATCTGCGACCAGCTCGAAGCGGACTTCCTCCGGCTTCCCGTCCGTTCCGTACACCCGCGACGCGAAGTTCATGATCGCGTTCTCCACGAGGTTTCGGCAGAACCGGCCGTTGCCGTATTCGCCCTTTCCCGCGACCTTCCCGCATATCTCGATGACCTTCGCGCGGGCCTCCCCCGCGATTGCGAATCCCCTTCTCTCCGCCTCGAGTTCCGCGATGCTTCCCAGCTCTTCCGCACTGTAATCGTCGAAGGAAAGGTGGAAAGGCACTCTCGATCGAAGCCCCGGATTCATGTCCATAAACTCCTTCATCTTATCGGGGTATCCCGCGAAGATCACGACCGTTATGTCCCGATGATTCTCCATCTCCTGGACGATCGCGCTGACGGCTTCATCCACGTAGGATTCCTTATACCCATCCTTCAGGGAATATGCCTCATCGATAAAGAGCACTTTTCCTCTCGCCCGGCTGAAGATCTCCTTGACTTTCGGAGCCGTCTGTCCGACGTACTCACCGATCAGATCCGCGCGGCCGACCTCAACGATTTCCGGGGAGGAAAGGATCCCCAGGTCGTAGAAGATCTCCGCCATGATGCGTGCGACAGTGGTCTTCGCCGTGCCGGGATTGCCGGTGAATTCCATATTCATAGCAATCGGCGTGGCCTTCAGCTTCCGATCCTTCATGTCCTGCCGCATCCTCGCAAAAGCGGCGATCCTCCTGGCCTGCGCTTTTACCTCAGAAAGGCCAATCAGACTGTCGAGAGACGAGAGCGGATCCTTTTCCGGTCCATCTTTCTTCTTCACTTCCTTCGTCTTCACCTTCGGTAGCGGAAGCATCCCGCGGCTTTCGAGCTCATCGATTTTCTCTCTGACCTCGCAGACACCCAGCCTTCCCAGATTCCGGATTTTAAGAAGCTCTTCATCGGTCAGCGCCACGAGATCGCCGAGAGTTCTTACATTGCCCCGCATCAGGCTATTATACGTTCGTACGGAGAAGTTGAGTTTGTCGAGCGGCATGTCTGCGAACTTCTCGGCCCTTTCCTCCTTCGGCTTCGGCATTACCATCGAACTGTCAAGAATACGGGGGATGCTGTAATAGAGATCGTAACCGTCGATCAGTACTTCTTCCTTCTCCTCGGCCGTATTCATCTTAAGATCTCCGATCGTCTTCACATTCGTATTCGTGAAATAGATCGTCAGGACACTTCTCAGCCGGATGGACATACTCTTCGGTGTGCTGACCAGGATCAGAGCCCCTGGTGTCTTCTCTCCCCGCGGGAAGAAAACGGCGCGCAGGATCGCCTGCTCGGCCCGCAGCGCCAGGAGTAATTCCAACGTATTCACGTAGGGTCGGATCTCCTTCTTCAGCTTGTGATCCTCTCTTCTTCGGGCTGCACTTTCATTCTCGTCCCCTTCGTCATCTTTCATTCTCACGGGTTCCAGAAAGTATACGTGACGCCCCTCCTCGAAAAGCGCTGCCTTCTCTTCTGTCTTCTTTTTGAATTGGACTTCGTTCGCCGGGAACGCCCAGCGTACAGTGTCGTGCTTCATTTCCGTACTGCTGCTGAATACATGAAGGAGCGGGATACGACTTCTCCGCGTCGTCCACTGAAATCCCACGAAATCCTCTTTCTTCATGGCTTCGAGCAGATAGATGAAACGCTTATATGCGATCTCTCCTATCGAGTTTTTTTCGTCTTCACATTCGACTGCATGATCGTAGGAAGTGATCTCGATGCTTGCCATTACCTTAATCAGTTCATCCTTAATACTCGTTCTACTGTTATTCATATTGTGTCTCACTTTCCGGTGGCTGTACCACCTTTACAAAAAGAGCCTGTAACTTTACTTGCGGTCCGCTTCTGCGGCCCTTACTTTCTCACGGCCCGCTTTCGTGCAGACGCTGCTTTTCTAACAGGGCGTTTGCGCGGGCCTTTGTTTTCTTTCAGGGGCTTTCGCGCCCTTTACTTTCTTTCGGGTCGCCTCCAATAACTTCTCCCGGGGATCCTTGGTGCGCTCGCTGCGGTGATCCGCAGGTCGTAGCGGCACTTCGCCGGACGGCCCCCCGGGGGAGAGTCTGAAGACCAATTGTCAAGGTCCAGGCCGGCTTTTGTTTCGGACAACAAAAAAGCCGCAATTTCAAGATCTTTCAGTGTCATGAGAAGGGCATAGAAACCCCGACCCATGGCCACTTTTCTAAATAGATCATTGAAATTCACGGCTAATATTCCGTATTAACAATATGAATAACTGGGTAGTAAACATCCTCCTTTTGAGATGTGTCTTCATTCTACCGCGCTTACCGGTTCGGCGCAAGGGAGAATAGGCGGGAGATACAGAAACTTATGCGGCCCTTTTTCGCTTTCTGTCGCGGAATAAGGGGGTCAGGTCCGGCGCCCCACTTCGAGGCGCGGAATAAGGTGCAGCTCCGGGGCCCGCCTCGAGGCGCAGCATAAGGAGCCGTTCCTGTTTCCGGCATGAAACCAGCGGTTGAATCCGCGCCCCCGGCGCCTATGCTATAATGAGCAAAACAAAGTCGACAAGCGCGTGCACGAAGCCCCCGGGGACAAGTGCTTTTGCCAAAGAAAGATAGAGAAGTGCTTTTGCCAGCGAAAGATTGAGCAGTGCTTCTCGATGAAAAAAGGAGGACGCCCATGCAGAAGATCCCACCGCTTCCGAACTACGACGGTTGCCTCGTCAACCTGGCCAATTCCGTGCTCAAGCACTTCGGCGTGAGCAATACGGCGCCGACGCTGCCGTTCGCCGACGAGCTTCTTTCCAGAAACCACACGAACGTGATCGTCCTTCTTCTGGACGCGATGGGCACGTCTATTCTCGAGAAACACCTCGCGCCGGACGGGCTTTTCCGCTCGCATCTTCTGGGGCGTTACAGTTCGGTGTTCCCGCCGACGACCGTGGCGGCGACCACATCGCTCATCGCGGGGCAGTATCCCTGCGAGACCGCCTGGCTCGGGTGGGACTGCTTTTTTCCGCAGCTCGGGAAGAACGTGACCGTGTACCAGAATACCGATCAGCTGCAGGAAAAGGGCGCGCCGTTCAGCTACGTGCCGGAGCGCGTCCTCGATGAAAACGGCATCCCGGATGTGGAACAGCCACGGCCTGCCGCGGATTTCAACGTGCCTTATACGTACATCCCGTACAAGGGACTCTACGAAAAGATCACAGAAACCGGAGGGCAAGCGCATTTCGCGTCGCCTTACGTGGCGCCGAATCCAAAGACGCTGCCGGAGATCCTCGCCCGCGTGGCGGAGCTCTCTCAGCTCCCGGGCAAGAAATACATTTATGCGTACTGGAACGAGCCGGACGGCACGATGCACCGGACCGGCACGGCAAGTGAGGCCACGCACGCTGTGATCACGGACATTGAGAAGCAGGTCGGGGCCCTTGTGGACGGGCTTTCGGACGCGCTGCTTCTCATCACGGCCGACCACGGGCATATGGACAGCACCAACCTCTGTATCCTCGACTATCCGGAGATCATGGAGTGCCTGGTGCGCATGCCTTCCATCGAGCCGCGCGCGCTGAATCTGTTCGTGAAAGACGAGTGCAGAAGTGCTTTTCCTGCGCTGTGGGAGAAGACTTTCGGCGATAAATTCTGGCTGGTTCCGAAGGATGAGGTCATCGCCCGCGGGCTCTTCGGTCCGACAGGGGCAGCCGGAAGCGCCACGGAGCATCCGCTGTTCCGCGACATGCTCGGCGACTTCCTGGCCATTGCCACCGCCGAAGTCTCGATCTTCAACACGCACAAAGAAGCCGCCCTCATGCCAGGTGGCCACGCCGGCCTGACGCAGGAAGAACTCGAGATCCCCCTGATCGCGATCGAGAAATAGCGCCAAAGAAAGATCCTGAAAGCCTGTATTTACAGACTTTCAGGATCTGAATTCTACTAGAGTCGGAGAAATTCAAAGATTCGATATCCCTCCTGTGTTATGGTTTCACATTATTAATTCCACACATAACCGTCTGCAACATACACTTCTACAGAATCGAAATCTTCATAGCAATTGAATTGTTTGTATATGGACTTGCCAGGTTTAATTTCATAGTCTGAATCAGTGAAATAATTCCAATCTGTACCAACTACATACCCGTCTTTAAAGAATAGCACCCGTATCTCAAGAAAATCAACAGCTTCAGATCCATTATTCTTTGCCGTAACAACACAACCGGAAGACGTTGTTTCTACGCTCGTAGCCACATTCTCCACGCCGTTCGTTATTAAGGAAGGCCGAACTTCTCTTGTTTCGCAATCTGTCTCAAAATAGGATATGGTATCTACATTACCACCGCTATAATACTCATAGAATATGCCTGTAGCATATGGCGCCAGGTAGCTATAGCTTGCATCGTCTGCAGCAATGAGATTTCCAGAGGCATCGTATGCTTTTGAACTAGTCGAAACATTCATAAGTTTTCCAGAAAGATTCTTCACTACAAAGAATCTATATACCACACCAAAGTCTGTAACATAGCTGTAGCGCTCTGTGATTACAATATCACTGCCAATATAGACCCACGGATTTGTTTTCATACTGAATACCGGGCTAAAATCACTATACACCTTGCTTCCGTTCACGGTCTTATAGGCACGGACCTTGAAGTAATAGGTTTTACCCTGTGACAAACCCGGGCAATTTCTATACGACGTACTCACAGATCCAAGATTGACGTAATTCGAATCTCTGGACTCACTTCTATATACTTCATATCCTGTAGCACCTTCAACATCTGACCAGACAACCATAATCGACGAAGAAGAAGTAGCCTCTCCATTCATAGATGCAGGTGCTGGAAGTTTCGTGGTAGCACTCACTACAGAACTATAATCACTATAGACTTTCGTCCCGTTTACGGTCTTGTATGCACGTACCTTGAAATAATAAGTTGTACCTGATTTCAGACCCGGGCAGTTTCTGCTCGTCGTAGTTACAGATCCCAGTAGTACATAATTCGAATCTTTTGACTCGCTTCTATATACGTCATATCCTGTAGCACCCGATACTGCTCCCCAGGAAACGGTGATCGCTGAAGTGGATGTAGTTCCCGCTTTTACGCTTGTTGGCGTGGAAAGCTTCGTGGTCACGCTCACTACCGAACTATAATCACTATAGACTTTCGTTCCGTTCACAGTCTTATAGGCACGCACCTTGAAGTAATAAGCTGTACCTGATTTCAGCCCCGGACAGCTTCTGCTAGTTGTCGTTACTGATCCTAGAAGCACATAATTCGAATCTTTTGACTCGCTTCTATATACGTCATATCCCGTAGCGCCCGATACTGCTCCCCAGGAAACGGTAGCCGCTGTAGGTGACGTAGCCACTGCTTTGACTCCTGTAGGTGTGGAGGGTTTCGTGACAGCACTCACTACCGAGCAATAATCACTATAGACTTTACTCCCGTTCACAGTCTTATAGGCACGCACCTTGAAGTAATAGGTTTTACCAGTTGTAAGACCCGGGCAGTTTCTGCTTGTTGTCGTTACCGATCCCAGGTGCACATAGTTCGAATCCTTTGTCTCGCTTCTATATACGTCATATCCCGTAGCGCCCGATACTGCTCCCCAGGAAACAGTAATCGCTGAAGATGACGTAGCCACTGCTTTTACACCTGTTGGTACGGATGGTTTCGTTGCAACACTCACGACCGAACTGAATGCACTATACACTTTACTTCCGTTTACGGTCTTGTAGGAACGGACCTTGAAATAGTAGGTCTGTCCTATCGTCAGACCCGGGCAGCTTCTGCTCGTTGTCGTTACCGATCCCAGATGTACATAACCCGAATCTTTCGACTCACTTCGGAATACGTCATATCCCGTAGCGCCAGATACTGCTCCCCAGGAAACGGTAACCGCTGTAGATGACGTAGCCTCTGCCTTTACACTTGTCGGTGCGGAAGGCTTCGCGACAGCACTCACCACCGAACTAAATGCACTATACACTTTACTTCCGTTTACGGTCTTATAGGCACGAACCTTGAAATAATAGGTCTGTCCTGTCGTCAGGCCCGGGCAGCTTCTGCTCGTTGTCGTTACAGATCCCAGGTGCACGTAGTTCGAATCCTTTGACTCACTTCGGAATACGTCATATCCCGAAGCACCCGATACAGCTTCCCAGGAAACGGTCACCGCCGTAGTTGACGTAACCACTGTTTTTACACCTGTAGGTGCGGACGGCTTCGCAACAGCGCTCACCACCGAACTAAATGCACTATACACTTTACTTCCGTTTACCGTCTTATAGGCACGAACCTTGAAGTAATAGGTCTGTCCTGTCGTCAGACCCGGGCAGTTTCTGCTCGGTTCACTTACAGAACCCAGGTGTACGTATGTCGCATCTTGTGACTCACTTCTGAAAACATCGTATCCCGTTGCACCTTCGACTTGTGTCCAGGAAACAGTCACTGCTGTAGATGACGTGGACTCTGCTTTTACACCCGTCGGTGCAGAAAGATTCGTGCCGGTATCTGTCAATGGCTGCGCCAGCACTTTTGTATTTGCAGTAAATGGTACTAGAACAAATACCATCAGAAAACAGAGAAGTAATAGCAGCCTTCTACTTCGTGAAATCGTACCTCTTTTCTTGCTCATACTCGACTCCTCCTTAACTTGTTGTGAGTCATGCCCTCATAACGGCACAAATACAAAAAAGAAATGAACAATTTACATGCTCGTTTCTATTCACTATGTGCTCATTCTACAGCACATCGAGATTGGTAACAACGTTAGAGAACCTCGAAACACATGAAATAACAGATAATTTACATAGTGTTCATTTTTTGAAATTCGCACTAGATATCTGTCGACTTTCGTCTTATTGTTCCAGAACAAACCAAGCTCGTTTTTTCGCCTGATTCCCTTAATTTCGTTCGAGTCTTCTCAAGTCCCACATTCGCACTACGCCGGCCTGACGCAGGAAGAACTCGAGATCCCACTGATCGCGATCGAGAAGTAATTCAAGAGGTTTATTAGAAAAGCGTGAAACCTCTTGACTGATATCACAGTGCTTTTCAAGAGGTTTACTCAAAAAACACTAAACCTCTTGACTGTTTTCGCCTCGGGATTCAAGAGGTTTACTCAAAAAACACGAAACCTCTTGACTGTTTCCGCCTCGGGATTCACGAGGTCTCCTCAAAAATCACGAAACCTCTTGAGTTTCCCCGCCACAGGATTCAAGAGGTTTCTTCATTTTCCGCATATTCCCTTAATAGATCGTCCGGATCTTCCCGGGCTCCACGCCCGTCTCCTCGGCAAACAGCGCAATCTCCGCGGGCGTCGTCACCTTCCGCACGTCGCGGTACCTCCCCGTCGCGCGGTCGACAAATCCCACGGTCGCCTCGCCGGTGCAGATGCTCTTCTTCACCACCGGCTCCTCGCGCGCCGGATCCCACTTCAGCGCCTCGCCGCCCTGTCCTTTTTTCCCGATCTTCCCGAAAAGCACTTGTCCTCGGCTCCTTTCATTTCTCGTTCCGGCCTTCTGCCTGTGACCGCGCGGCCACCTTGAGAGCGCACCGATCTAAGACCTGATTGGCGTCCCTCTATCTGAGGTCGCGCCGTTCATCTGAGGTCGCGCCCGCAGTGGTTGCAGAATACCGAATCCACCGGAACCTTCTGCCCGCAATACCTACAGAAAAGCACTGTTCTCGCAGGCTGCGTTTGTGTCGCCGCCACCGCCTGTTCCTGCGGCGCTGCCTGCATTTGCTGTGTCTGCTGCGGCACCTGAATCGGAGTCGCTACTGGCGCCGGAGTTTCCTGTTCCTGAATCTGAGGCGCTGCCTGCACTTGTGGAACCTGCACCGGCGCCTGAATCTGTGCCGCCGGCTGCGCTTGCGGAGCCTGCGAAGTCTGTGGTTCGGCTTCAACTGGCACGGGCTGTACCGGCGCCGTCGGAATCGGCTGCATCGCTTGCACTGGTTGCTCCGGCGCTGCACTTGCCTGAACGGGCGCCGCATTCAGTTGCGCCTCGCGCTCGCGCTTGGCCAGGATCCTCGCCTTCTCATCCGCGAAGATCTTATTGAGACTGGCCGTATCCAATTCCACTTTATCGCTGTTATTGAGGCTCGACGCACCGCCGGCCGCAACATTTGCCGCCGCATCGGCGCCATCCGCGCCCGCAGTTCCATTCACGACAGCCGCAGCGCCGGTCGCAACGCCACCCGCCACAGCTGCAGCATCTCCCGCAGAAGCCGCAGTCGACCCCGAAACAGCCCCAGCCACAGCCTCCGCGGCCGCAACACCCGCTGCC
>JAEEIT010000200.1 GCA_016281535.1 Clostridia bacterium
CTCCGGTCCCAGAAGCGACTCCTGTTCGAAATTATAGATATGGCGCGCGCGGAAACTCTCCGGCGCCTTCAGGTCCTCGCCGTAATACATCACATCGACGCGCGCGCCGTTTATGTACTCGATCGCATCGGTCACTTTCTGTGCCTGTTCCCGCCAGATGCGGTTCTTCCGCCCCAGATCCTGAATCCCGACGCCGATGATCCAGCAGAAAAACACGATCAGGATCACGGTAAATACCATTGTGACGATCAGCCGTTTGGCGTTCATGCGAAGACGAGGCCCCCTTTCTTTCCTAGTGCGTTATCCAGCCAATAAACATTGTACACCATAGTGCAAGGAAATGGATTTACGGGAATTTTTCACATAAGTATGAGTAACCCAAGCCCTACAAACAGTCCCACATTTTCATATGGTTTTGTAGGACTAAACGTAGGATTCGACGTGGTATACTATTTTTAAAGAACAAATTGGTTTCGCTTATGTGTAGATAGGATGCTCACAAGAGCAGTCGGGGGGAATATTTATGGATCGGATCACTAGGACATATGGGCTTTTAACAGGCAGGTGTATACACGGTATGCCTAGTCTTAGTATTACGGGTCAGCCTTGCGAATACCACGATTTTCTGATTTCCTATTACAATTCATTTGACCGCGAAGAACTGGGGTTACATTCGTTTGGACACTTCGACGAAGAAGCAGACACGGCGATCGATTACGCTTATCGCAATTTTGAGTATGTGGGTAACTCATGGAAAAAAGGAATGATTGGTGACGAAGAACTAATCATCTCATTCTACAACTTATTTGACAAATACTACACAAAAACTCTTCATTCCGGCTCTTACTCAGATCTTCGGTTTGGTTTATCGGATTTCAGAGACTCACTTGATCAAGACGGACTCTTCGGCCCTAAAGATGCCCTTGTACGCAGAACGGCACGAGGTATGTGGTCAAGATTTACAGATGATTATAACCTATGGAGATCCGGAGGCAGTCCCTGCAGTCTAATCGGGGATCCATGGCTGTCATACAAAGCCATTGAGGGTCCGGCAGCCGGTTTCTTCCGAGATGACGAGGTTTCCCCCGCCATCAAGGAACAGTTTTTTAAAATGATGGATGCATTCTGTTTGTCTTTCTCGTATTATCTCCCCTATCCGTCCGATATGATTTTGAACCACACAAGATATGCGCATCATCCCAAGTGTACAAGAATCGGTTTCGATATTTGGGAGGACGATGGCGGTTTGCTGTCGAAAGACTTCCAGCTCGGCAGCACGGTTACGTTGACAGACTGTTATGGTCTGAAATCCGTCATAAAGATTCTTGACCATCAAACCTCACATGAAGATGTCGAGGAAAAGCGGCATTTTGCGCACTCATTTCGCGACTACATCGGGCTAATCCGTTGTTCCGAGAGTTTTTTCGGATACGGTCATATTGAAGGATATACCTCGACAAAAGACAGGGAAATCGATATAGCTGTCGTCGATGGACGGATCTTCAGTTTGTACACTGTTATGCTTGATGAAGAAGACTTGAATGCGGCTTACTCATTCCCATTGTGGGAAGAACATAATTCATTCAAAAGATTTCTTAGTGCCAAACAACGCGAAGCCATCCGGCGTCTCACGTTTCGTTTCATTGGGGATGAAGCAACGAAATTATGGGGTGCAGACGGACATCCCGCATACTGTTCGGAAGACTCCTCGACAAGCACTTCTGAAAGTACCTCGGAGTAACCGTCGATCTCCCGCGCTAACGTCCGCCCTGATTCCCTTTCGCAGCCGTCACTGCGAACGCGTCACTGCGCCTCCGCAAGAAGCGTCGATACGCGGTTCTGGATCGCCTTACTGACGTCGTCATCGCTTTTCGACCCGTTAAAGAATGCCGGCGCTTCTTCCTCCACGATCGCCATCACCGACAGATCCACCTGGACAGAAGAATGGATATTCTCCGCCATACTCAGATATTTCGCCATCGTCTCCTCGGTCAGTACAGCCTCCATTTCAAGTAATCCGGGCTGGTCTTTATAGAACTCGGCTTTCGTCTCATATGCCGAAAGCTCCGCCTGCGCCGTCCTGCGGAGGCCGTCACGAGAGACGACCACACCGCCGATCATGTCATATACGGAATCAGAGCAAAGCAGGAACGAGACGAAATCCCATGCCTCGTCTTTACAATTCGAATAGGCGGATATGCCGACCGAGATACTGGACATCGCAGCTAGTCCGCTCGTACCGGATCCGGGCCACCCGAGATAGAGCGGCTCCCCTCCGCAGATATGCGCCGTCGCCGAAAACCTGCGCAGGTCATTGTAGTCCATGACCGCCAGTGCACTGACACCATCCTGCATGGCTCTCGCATCCGCACCGGTGTCGGACATATCGTCATACCGTTCAGCCAGATCGATGTATTTCTCGAAGTCCAGTCTTCCACCGTACTTCTTCGATATCTCGAGAAGCTTGCGGAAATCATCGCTGTCGAAGTGCGCCGTGTGTTCACCGTAGTCCACATAGTGATAGAAATCATGGCATATCAGCTCGAACAGCATCCCCAGCGAAGTGATGTCACTGATCTGATCCGATTTCTCGGACCAGTACTTATAAAGGAAGAAACTATGTCCGAAGATGGGGTACGCATTCTCTCCCAGGCTCCCCAGCTTCGAATCAAATTCAGAGACTGTCCAGCCCGATATTTCTCCAAGGAGGTCCGGATTTCCCAGGAATCCATCCACCCGCACGGACAGCGGAAGCTGATAGAGCTTGCCGCCCACTTCGAAGGCACGGAAAATATTGTCATAGTACTTCGACCGGTCGATCCCGCTGCTGCCATCCATATAGGGATTGAGGTCCAGTAGGATCTTTTCCGTGTTAAAAGTACTGAACTCGCCGCAGTTAAGCAGTATATCCGGTCCGTTGCCCGACTTCATCTCCAGAAGGAGCAGGTCGGACTTCGCCGCCTGCGCCGCACCATATCCGACGACCTCGGTCGGGGGACTATACGTGACCACACGTGCCTTACTCTCCGGACGCTTGTTATACGCACTGATCACCTGGTTAAAATCCGAGAATGTATCCTCGGTACAGCTCGCCATATAGAGGATCGGCCGTCCCGCATACGGGTTCTTCGCCTCCTTATGCAGGTGTACCAGCACCGGCACCGACTGCACCCACGAGGTATTGCCTTTTACATCTTTTCTCTGAAGCAGGTAAATATCTTCGTCCTTCTCGCACATGATGTCGCACACATCAACGAGTGGCGAAAGATCCGTATACGCGTAGTCCACCAGCAGGGAAACCTCCCCCTTCATGACATCGATCCGCTGGATCGGCTCCCCGTTCTGCGCAGAATAACATGCTTCCCCGCAATCGAAGAAAGCACTCGGTATCGAAGCATCCACCTGCTTGGGTTCACCGAGTTTCGCCGTCGCGGGGTCCACCTCGCGGATGGATTTCTCGTACGTGATGGTATCGCCTTCACGTTTCTCTTTCCACACGAGGATATAGTATTTTCCCTCGTGACAGAATCCGCTGTCACAGTAGTCTTTATAAAGATCACTTCCGAGGATCTTACCCTGCTGATCCATGACCAGCACTTCCGAATCATTCAGCATCAGGAAATTCCCGTTCTCCATCTGAAGGATCACCTTCCCGAATGCCTCCGAAGGATAGGTCTCGAGCCGCTCTCCCCCTTCCGAGAAGTACACGAGTTTACGTTCCTTCTTCTCCTCGACCTGATTGCTGTCTTCGTTGATCTCATATTTCGTTGCCGAGACAAAAGCAGCGATCCGCCCGTCATGTAAAGGATAGCAGCCGTTTATGTACTCCCCCGCCTCCAACTCGAAGCTGGAAAGGAGCTCACCGGTAAGGGAGTAAATCGCAAAGCCATACATTCGGAGGGCATTGTTTATCTCGAAGTAACGGATCAGTTCCTCCGGCTTCTGGACATTCAGTCCATTAAACTCCTTCTTCGCTTCCTCTGTCATCAGATACTGGTTCGAGTAGGCCACCACGACCTTATCTTTCATGAGCTTTATGTTTTCCGTCCCCACACCTTCCAGTGTTTTTGACGCATCAGAAGGAATCGCAAATTCGATCGTCGTATCCGAGAAATAGGGATCCGTCTCCTTCACATACTGGGTCTCTCTCGTATTTACAGGAGTCAGTGGCATCCCCTCTTCTTTTGCTTTCTTCTTGCACGACGCGATCGGAAGCACCATCGCTCCGCAAAGAAGGACCGCCAG
>JAEEIT010000201.1 GCA_016281535.1 Clostridia bacterium
AATACCGCGTAGTAGAAGTACAGGATTGGATCGACAATGACGAATCCCTGGAGGGGAAGCGCGGAGACTGATTTCTCTTCCCAGCGAAGCGAAGTAATTACCGCAGGTCCTTCTCGAGACGGATGTTGCCATCAAGGTCTTTAAAGGTGACCTGATCTTCGGTGAGGATCAGGTAGCCCCTGTGTGTGTCCTGTTTCGGATAGGTCGGAGAACCGGGATTGAGATACAGTATTCCACCGGCAAGTTCCTCACAGGCGACGACATGGGTATGACCGGTAAGAAGGATATCGCCTTTCTTAAGTGGCGGAAGATGTGATGGATTCCAGACATGCCCGTGGGTAAGGTAGACAAGTCTTTCTCCTAAGTCGAGGATGGCATAGTCCGCAAGGATCGGAAACTCCAGTACCATCTGATCGACATCGGAATCACAGTTGCCGCGGACACAGAGAAGGTCTTCTTTACGGGCATTTAGAAGAGAAATGACACCTTTCGGATCGTATGTGGAACCGAGAGGGTTTCTCGGACCGAAGTAGAGAAGATCGCCGAGAAGGATGAGGCGGTCGGCCTGTTCGCGGTCGTAGGCCATAAGGATCTTCTCGCAGTATTCCGGGTAGCCGTGGATGTCGGATGCAACGAAGTATTTCATGTTCTAAGTCCTGTCTTTCGTATTGAGATGATGAGGGAAGGGGGTCACTTCGGTCCCCACTTATATATCAGGTTGATGAAGATCATCTGAAGAATGGCGAAGAGCGGGACGAGGATATAGAACTTCGGTTTCCGGGTCTTGTGGTGGAACACGAGCATGCCGAGGATCCCGCCGAGGGCGCCGAAACATGCGGAGAACCCGAGAAGGTCACGCTCGGGAATGCGGAAAGTGTGTTTCTCCGCTTTTCGCTTATCAGAATGGAAAAGTGCGAAGGTGATCAGGTTCATCAGCAGATAGAAGCCGATAAACACGATAATATACTTATATAAGAACTCGAAAATGAACATCCGTTATGCCTCCACGTTTCCAACCCGTTACTATTATAACCCGATACACCTCTTCACGTATACCATGAATATAGGATCTTTGCCTTGACAAATAGAAGACACTCGAATACAATACACATGATGTTTTATTACTTTATCTAAGTAAAGTGATAAAGCGATACAGAATCAGGAGGACATCTATATGGGAAACTATCGGTTCCATACACCTGACGGCGTGATCGACATTCTGCCGCAGGAAGCAAGTGCGAAGAGAAAACTGGAAGCAGACTTACGGTCTCTGTTTTCCGGTCACGGATATAGCGAAGTGGAGACACCCGGCATCGAGTACTACGATGTATATGCCAGCGGAGATTTCGTCGCACCGGAGGGACTCTTCAAGACAAACGATAAGGACGGACGGATCCTGGCACTTCGTTACGACGGAACGATCCCGGTTGCCCGCCTGGCTGCCACACTTCTTAAGGATGAGAAGCCGCCGCTGCGTCTTTCTTATATCGAGAACATGTTCCGCTTCAAGGAATCGGGCGGTGGCAAGCTCCGTGAGTTCTCTCAGGGCGGAGTCGAACTTCTCGGCCTGGACGATGCGGAAGCGGATGCAGAGGTGATCGCTCTCGGAATTAAGTCAGTCCTGATGACGGGGATCACGGATCTGCAGATCTCCATCGGACAGCTCGAATTCTTCCGCGGACTGGTGGAAGAATGGGGACTTTCCAATGAGGATGCCATCGAACTGTCGACGGCCATCGACCAGAAGGACATCGTCCGTGTGGAGAAGACCGCCGAGAGACTGGGGCTTTCTGAAGATGCGGAAGAGCTTCTCGACATGATCTCGAACCGGTTCGGCACCTACGATGTGCTCGATGCTTTTGAAGCGAAAGTAAGAAATGAGACCTCCCGATCTGCCCTTAAGAATCTGCGTGAGATCCTGGATGCACTATCGGACTACGAGCTTCTTCAGTATGTCAGCATCGACCTCGGTATGCTCCGTAACATGGACTACTATACCGGCATGATCTTCAAGGGGTTCACCTATGAAGTGGGCTTC
This sequence comes from Clostridia bacterium, assembly GCA_016281535.1. GTDB lineage: Bacteria > Bacillota > Clostridia > Saccharofermentanales > Saccharofermentanaceae > Scatonaster. The sequence goes on from JAEEIT010000201.1 coordinate 2,039, forward strand.
CCGATCCTGGGCGGCGGCCGCTATAACAAGGTCGTATCCACATTCGGAAGAGAATTGTCGGCCGTCGGATTCTCCCTCGGCATCAATTTGTGCCTGACCGCACTCCGTCGTCAGGATAAACTTCCGGAGTATGTAAGAGTCGATGCGATCGTCGGCTATTCTCAGGAAGAAGGAATGAGAAAGGCAGCATTCGCCACGGCGCAGGCGCTTCGGGAGACGGGCCTTAAGGTCATCGTCGATACGGAGCACAGAAGCGAAGAAGAACTGGATGCCTATGCCGATGAATATGGCATCGAACAGGTCATTTTCGTAAGTGACGAAGGAGAAGATAAGGAGGAAGAGAACACATGATCACGATTGCTTTATCGAAAGGCCGTCTGGCGCAGAAAGCACTGGATCTTCTCGAAGCGGCGGGATATGACGTTTCTGCGGGACGTGAGGAATCCAGAAAACTGATACTGGAAGATGAGAAGACGGGACTGAGGTTCATCATGGCCAAGCCGGCCGATGTACCGACCTATGTTGAGTACGGTGCCGCCGATATCGGTGTTGTGGGTAAGGATACGCTCCTTGAGGAGGGAAGGAACCTCTACGAAGTGATCGACCTGGGATTCGGCGCCTGCCGGATGTGCGTCTGCGGACCGGTTTCCCTGAAGGGCAAACTCGACCAGATCCCGAATAAGCGTGTCGCGTCGAAGTATCCGAATATTACCCGTGCCTACTTCGAAGGTACGAAGAAGGAGAGCGTCGAGATCATTAAACTCAACGGCTCTGTAGAACTGGCGCCGCTCATCGGACTTGCCGAGGTCATCGTGGATATCGTCGAGTCAGGAAGAACACTTAAGGAGAACGGTCTGGATGTACTCGAGGTCGTCGCGGACATCAGCGCACGTGTGGTCGTGAACCGTGTTTCCATGAAGATGAAGGAATCAGAGATCGTGCCGATGCTGGATGCGCTCAGGAAGCAGGTAGCGATCATGAATGCGGCGAAGGCACAGGAAGGCTGATTCCTGCATAAGGGAAAGATATAGAAAGAGGACAATAACATGAAGTGCAAGAAAATCAAGGCCCCGCAGGGTGAACTGAAGAAGATATGCGAAGAACTTGGTATGAGAGGAAAGATGGAACTCGGACCGATCATCGATGTCGTAAACGATGTACTCGATGACATTAAGAAGAACGGGGATAAAGCTGTCTTTGCCTATACTAAGAAATTCGATAAAGCCGATATCACGGCGGAGAATGTC
>JAEEIT010000005.1 GCA_016281535.1 Clostridia bacterium
CTCTTCTTCCGTATGCTTCGTTTTCGAAGTGGTTTCCTTACGTCGAAGACCGCAAGAAGGCAGGAAGACCGCACAACAGAGCAAGATGGCTATTATCTTAGCGATTCGACTTCTTTTCACGAATATGCCTCCGATTACCTGTAATTACTCAATTTTATCAAACAATTCAGGAAATCTCAACAATATAACTTCAGTGGTTCGGCATGGAGGCGACGAACTGCGCGATACCCTCACAGATCTTGTACTGATAGCTCTCCGTCAAGAGATTTGTCTCTTCATCGCTGTTGGAAAGGTATCCCATACGAACCATGAAAGACGGCACCGAAGAGGCCCAGTTCAATCCGGTATAATTTCCGCTTGCCAAGCAGCCGTTATAGGAAGTGCCGCAGCTTCCGGTTATGAACTCACCGAGTTTGTCTCCCCATTCCACTGCCTGTTCGGCATATTTCCCACCGGAGGGCACGATCACATTCAGTCCCGATGTCTTGGAATCATTCGCATAATTGCAGAAGAGCCGGATATACACATCCGGGTCGTATGAGACGGCCAGCTCAGCACGTTCTTTGTTTGAAATATCCACATCATTCGTTTCACGGGTAATATATACTTCGCAGCCGAGAGATTCGAGATACGCTTTAAGAAGAAGAGCCGTCTCCAGATTGATCTCTGATTCATCGATTCCGGAAACCACACCGCTGAAACCCTTCGCAGACTTATCCTTCGAACCGCCCATGGAAGATGACATCTCTTCCTGTTCGCGATTCGGAACAGCCTGATGCCCCGGATCGATCACTACACAATATCCGGCAAGGTTCGGGCCTCCTGCCGGGAAGGGAGTCACCGCAGGTGTTGGTGTCGGTGACGGTGTCGTTTCCACTGTCGTAGATTCTGTAGTCGTCTGCTCTGTAGTGGAAGAGGAACGTGTATCCGCCGCTAATACTGAGGTCGACGAAGACGCGGAAGAAGAACTTGTTTCTTTCTTCGATTTCTTAGAAGAAGAGAGTGTTTTCGCTATAAAGAAGATACCTAAACCGATGGCAATGACGATCAGTACTGCCGAAACAGCCAGCATGATCGTGGCTTTTCTTCTCTTCGCTTCGATGATCGCTTTTCTTCTCGCACGCTCTTCGGGAGAAAGATGTCTTACAGGTGCTTGGGTACGTACCGGTGTTTCCGTTTCATCAGAAGAAACCTCTTCTGCCTCCCCGACTTTGGATCTTACCGGTGTATGACTTACCGGCTGTGAAGAAGCGGGTGTCGAAGCCGGAGACTTCTGCACTTCTTGTTTCGCATCTGTTTCCTGTTTCCCGGAAGGCGCCGGAGCGGCTACCTGGGGTGCCGGAGCAGAAGAAGGTTTCTGAACCGGAGCCGCGCTATGTTTCGCGGGCTGGGAAGGGACTCTTCGGATTTCCGAAAGAAGAGAGGACAGATCGACTCTTTCATCATTGGCAGGATCACTCTGCTCCGGTTTCATGAAATCACCGAAATCCGGAACACCCTTATTGACTTCTTCCTCATCGGGATGGATTCGTCTTCCTTCGTTACCTTTCATCTCATTTTCCTCTCGCACCGAAAAACTCCATTTGCATTCTATCATAAAGATTTGGAATCCGTTTTTACATCTTTGCATTACCTGTATTACACATTTTTTACCAGAAGTCTTTGTAAAAATGTTTTGAAATTTTTAGAAGAATCATATAAAATGATAGAACACAATAGGGGGACTTTTGCTGTGGGAAATAAAGAAGCACTTGTTATCGGTCTCGGTATCACCGGATGTACTGCCGCGCGTATGCTGGCAGATTCGGGGTATACCGTTACTTGCTTTGAACGGGCGTCACATGTAGGCGGACGGCTCTTCGAGGATGTGCGTCCGAATGGCATCCGTGTCCAGGTATACGGTCCCCGTATCTTCCATACGGATAATGAAGCCGTATATCGCTTCCTGATGCGCTTCGGGGCCTTCTACCCGTATCGTCACCGCGTACTCCTGTCTTTCGAAGACAAGACCGTTCCTCTTCCGCTGAACACCCACTCGCTGGAAGTGCTTTTCGGAGAGAATCATGCCCATCAGCTGCTGATCCGTCTGCAGACTTATTTCCCGGGAAAGAAACGGATATCCACAGATGAATTGATCCGATCGACAGATAAGATGCTGATCGATCTGGGAAGGTTCATGATCGATAACATCCTGACGCTTCGGGTCAACCGCCGCAGTCCGGGTTCCTTTATCCCCGCGGATGATTCCTATAAAAACGATGCCATGATCGATATCGGTACGGATGACTGCTACTACGAAGACAGCATTCAGGCGATGCCGATGCAGGGATTCATGCCGCTTATGGAGAGCATGCTCGCTCATCCGGCGATCTCCGTGTATCTCAATATGGATGCGCTCTCCCGCATTTCTATTCTCGAGAATTCCGCGAAGATCCTTCTTGACGGCGTCCCCTTTAACGGGCCGGTGATCTTCACACCATCTATTGACCGGCTCTTCGATTACAGATTCGGGGCGATCCCCTATCGGGCAACGAAGGTCGCCTTTCAGGATTTCGACCGGGACTTCTGCAACGAAAGCGCGGTCATCTTCACACCGAAGGATCCGGAATGTGTCCGTATCACAGAGAGTAAGCAGATCACTTTACAAGACATAGACGGGCACACCACGATCTGCACGGAGACGCCTTATCACTCCATGGTGAAAGCACACACAGAGCCTTTCGAGCCGGAACTCAATGAAGAAAACCTGGCACTTCTGGGGAAGTATATGGATCTTCTTCAGAACTGCAGTTCATTGATTCCACTTGGAAGGATGGCATTATACAGGAACATGTCTATAGCAGAGAGCATCGAACAGGTCATGCAGACGATCGCTTCCCTTTAAGGAAGCGATTCTTTTTCACATGATTGAAACAGGGAAAACGTGGTTTACTCCTCCGACACCAGCGTGTAGACCGAGACCGGTATATCTTCCGGTCTTTGCATCTCGACACGGAAGTAGACGTTCTCATCACACTTGACCTGAACCGGAAGTCTTACCGAGCCTGCTTCGTCGACCGTGCTAAGATCCAACGATGCAGACAGATCGGAGGTATTCAGTTTATCCATATCATTCTTTCTGCCGACGAGACGGACAGTGACCTTCTGTACCGGGTATTTCACCGCGAGATTCTTATCTCTGAGGACATTCTGGTTCTCATACTGAAGTTCCAGTGTGAATGTCTTCTCGGTAACCGGGTTCGTCGTAACCTGGATGTACATCCAGAGAAGGAGCGAGAACAGGAACGAGATGAGGAGCAGCAGTGCGCGTCCGGACTTCTTTCCTTTCTGCTTCGTCTTCTTCTTTCTGGCAACAACCGGAATGTCATTCTCCTCTTTACTTTCCGATTCATTCTTCGAAGCGGCGACGACAAGCACTTCCTCATCGGTATTTTCGAGCGCCACCTGATTCTTCTTACCGTTCTTCTTGCCGTGTTTCTTGCCAAGAAGAGTCGGACGCATCCCACCTGGTGTCAGTCCCAGAAGATATGAAAGATTCTTACGAAGCTCCTGCCCGTCTTTCATCTCATAGAGGACACCATCCACGGCAATCGACATGGTGCCGCGCTCTTCCGATACGACTACGGCTACAGTATCGCCGATCTCACTCGCGCCGACGGCGGCTCTGTGTCTCGTGCCATAACGCTCGATCATATGGAATGTCTCCGACAGTGGAACATGGCAGCGCGCTGCGATGATACGCCCGTCACGGATCAGAAGTGCACCATCATGCATCGGGGATCCTTTATAGAAGATAGACTGCAGCATGGAGTTCGTCACTGAAGAGTCAAGGCGGACAACGTTCTCCTGTTTCAGAAGTTCGCCGAGCTTCGTGGATCTCTCAAGAAGCATAATCGCACCGGTATAGGTTCTGCTCATCTCTGTGCAGGCCTTTACGATCTCATCCACCATCGTCGCGTATCGGAGCTGTTCATCCGAATCGTCATTGACGACCACACTGGAAAAAGATGCGAAAGAACGAAGGCCGACCGTCTCCAGTGCATGACGGAGTTCCGGCTGGAAAATCACGACAAACAGTATCGCCACGATATAAAGGAGTCTGTTAAAGATGTATCCGACCATTTCCAGTCCGAGGAAACTACAGAACAGGATAAAAACAAGGATCAGCATGACACCTTTAAGAAGCTGCCATGCACGTGTCTCACGAAGGATACGTAGAATGTTATAAAGAAGGAATGTGACGAGAATGATGTCGATCGCATAACGGATCAGGTCCAGTGGACTTCCGAAGAACATGTATCCGCTGTCTAAACTTGAGAAAATCTCAGAAACGAAATCAGAAAACTTCTCGAACACTGTCTATCCTCCCCTCATACAGACTTCTATTTATTATACCACAATCTTTATCGTTCCTCGACCAGCTTCTCAAGTTCCGCAGAATTCAGGATCCGGACGTGTTTTCCATTAAGCTCGATCAGACCTGTCTCCTCCATGGACTTAAGCTCCCTCGAAAGGCTCGGTCTGGGAAGCGCCAGGAGTTTCGCCGTCACTTCCCTCGAAGACGGAAGGACAAGAAGATCTTCTGCCTTCTGATCCTTCCTGATACGGAGAAGATAACTTGCGATCTTCTGACGGACACTCTTCTGTGACAGGATCACGATCCGTTCTCCCCGACTTCTCACTCTTCCAAGAACCATCGATACAAAGTTACGAAGAAGCTGCGGAGAATGTTGAAGAAGCTTTCGGAAACGCTCACTGGAGATATAGAAGACGACCACATCGGATAGAGCCTCCAGTGTGTAGTGATAATGTGCATCTTGTTCCTCTGCCGCTTCTTCTCCGAAGAAATCTCCGCACCCCAGTATCTCGATCGTAGAGTAATCGCCTCCGGTAGTATAGTGCTGTATCGCGGCTTCACCGGATTCGATCAGCAGAAAATACCGGCACTCCTCACCTTCTTCTGCGATCCTTTCCCCCTCCGCATATTTCCGCCTGCGGAAAGAAGAATGGCAGGCTTCAGCCGTAGCAGGATCGATATCTTTTAGAAGTAAAGAATCAGACAGGATATTGCTCTCATCCATCATAGTTTCTCTCCTTTTCCCGTCTCGTCTGAATCAAACACCAGGTTTCCTCCGGCCCATACTTTACGAACCCGGTACTGCGCATCCATTGCCACCATATCTGCATATTTCCCTACGGCAAGAGACCCCCTGTCGTGATCAACATGAAGCACCCGTGCCGGATTCACTGTACAGGCTTTGAGCGCCGAGCGAAGAGGTATCCCGAATTTCAGAAGATTCAGAAACTCATCGTGAAGATTGGTCGTACTTCCGGCAAGACGTCCGTCCCCCATATCGGTCCGACCGTTCCTGACCGTCACCATCTTCCCGCCGAGGTCGTACTCACCGTCCGGCATTCCGGCCGCACGCATGGCATCCGACACGACGACGGCCCGATCTTCCCCCAGTACGGAAAAAGCGATACGGAGAACGGACGGGTGTACATGCATCCCGTCACAGATCAGTTCGCAGGTAACGGACGGATCATCAAGAAGCGCCCCTACCGCACCCGGTTCATGGTGATGCATGACATTCATCGCATTGAAGAGATGTGTCGCATGCGAGATCCCTTCTGTTATCGCTTCCTTACAGCAGGCAAACGTCGCGGCTGTATGCGCAGCGGAAAGGATATACTTATTTCTCATCTCATGGATGAATTCCTTCGCTCCGGATAATTCCGGTGAAATATCGATGATCCTGATCATCTCCGGAGAATGTCCTTCCAGTACCTCATCCAGATACTCCTTCGAAGGCAGCGCCGCAAATTCGGTATTCTGTACTCCACATTTTTCTTTCGAAAGAAAAGGGCCCTCCAGACGAAGTCCGAGCCTTTCAGAACCGGATATATCTTTTCCGGGCGTATTCTCATAGGCGGTAAAGACACGTCTCAGATCATCTTTGCTGATCATCATGGTCGTCGGGCAGAAAGCAGTGACCCCTTTACTTGCCAGGAAACGGGAAATAGAGGTCAGTGCTTCCGAAGTGCCGTCTGATGTATCGTATCCTCCTGCCCCATGAATATGCAGATCGATAAATCCCGGAAATAGAGTCAATCCCTCCAGGTCGTATTCTTCTTCATCTGCCGGAACCGAGAGAAAATCCTTGCCAATGGCGCAGATCCTTTTCCCTTCGACAAGTATCGTCATGTCTTTCCGTAATGAGAAATCCGAATCAATGAGATCCACGTGATTCAGACGCATACCCGGTTTCCTCCCTCTTTCCCACATACCTTTACATTAGATATTTTACATCTTTCTTCACGAAAAAGCACAATTTCGGGAATTGTCGAGAATTCCTCCGCCATTTCCGATAAAAGGGGGTATAATCAACGTAGTAAATCATAAGTAGAAAAGAGGAGGATTAATATGTTCCCTGAAATTTCGGTTACAAAGACAACCTCACCAAGACAGAAGCCGCAGCCGGGTCAGCCGCTGCCTTTCGGACACATTTTCTCTGATCACATGTTCGTTATGGACTATGTAGAAGGTCAGGGCTGGATCAATCCGAGAATCGTTCCTTACGGTCCGTTCGAGATCGAACCTTCCGCTATGGTATTCCACTATGGCCAGGCTGTATTCGAAGGATTGAAGGCATATAAGTGCGAAGATGGTTCCATTAACCTCTTCCGTCCGGCATGCAACTTCGAGCGTATGAATAACAGTAACGACCGTCTCGTGATCCCGAAGGTCGATGTAGACTTCTGCGTACACGCGACGAAGAAACTTGTCGAGATCGATAAGGATTGGATCCCGTCCGGCAAGGGCGAGTCCATGTACATCCGTCCGTTCGTTATCGCGACTGACCCGTACCTCGGTGTTCGTCCTTCCAGCACATATAAGTTCTTTATCCTGCTTTCCCCTTCCGGTGCGTATTACGCTCACGGTATCCAGCCGGTGAAGATCTATGTGGAAGACAAGTACGTCCGTGCAGTACGTGGCGGCACAGGCTTCACCAAGTGTGCCGGTAACTACGGCTGCTCCCTGATCGCGCAGACCATCGCTCACGACTCCGGTTACGAGCAGGTACTGTGGCTCGACGGCGTAGAACAGAAGTACATCGAAGAAGTCGGCGCCATGAACATCATGTTCATCATCGATGGTAAGCTGGTGACGCCTTCCCTGGCCGCCGGCTCTATCCTGCCGGGTATCACCAGAAGATCCTGCATCGAGATCGCGAAGGACATGGGTCTTGAAGTGGAAGAAAGAAAGATCTCCATCGACGAGGTCATCGAAGCCGGTAAGTCCGGACGTATGCAGGAGTGCTTCGGCTGCGGTACCGCTGCAGTTGTTTCTCCGGTTGGTGAACTCAAGTACGAAGACACCGTCTTCACGATCAACAACGGCGAGATCGGACCGATCACACAGAAGTTCTACGATACCATCACAGGTATCCAGAGCGGCAAAGTGGAAGACAAGTTCGGCTGGGTTACGAAGGTAGACTGAACCTGATTCCGAAAGAATAATCAGCGAAAAACATCCCCTCATTTTCACTTCATTTGAAGCAAAGAAAATGAGGGGATTTCTTATTGACCGTCAGATACAAAAATAACCATCTGAACACACTCAGATGGCCATTCTTGTAGTTACAAAAAAACGAACAATTCATCCGTCTTTCTGTGAAGATAATACCATGCTTTTTAGAAAATAACAAGTATCAAAAATTTTCTTCACAGAATTGTAAACCAGTTTCAATCTTCGACGACTCAGAGATCGAAAATCTTATAGTTCGGAAGATTCAGTGACGGATTGATACCAAGGGATCCGTGATATGTCGCAACGAAGTAAATGAGGATACCGATTCCGACCAGAACGACAATGACACCAATGAATCTCGGCATTCTTGTCGAGTTGGTCACATTGGTCTTGGCAAGTCTGTCATGGAATGTCTGCATATCCGGGCTGGATGCTCCGGCTACATAAGAGAACAGAGCAAGAACCACCGAGAACAGGCACACGATCTTTACGAAGCTGCGGAGGATGTTATAGAGGATCGTATTACCCATATGAAAATCCACATCACAGTTCAGTGCAAGTTTTCCCGGAGTTGTTGCAAATACTCTCGTCAGGAGTATATCCAGAAGGAAATAAATACCGATCATGATCGCACCGGACCGGATCAGTTCATTTCTCGAAACCGTCGAGAAGTGCAATTCCGCATCGATCGAAGATGCATTCAGAGTCAGCATCATGAAACCGGCCGCAAATCCAAGGAATGTGAGAAGATCCAGGATCACGGCCACAAAACGATTAAACATTGAAGCATTATTATTCATATATACAACCCCTCCTAAGGTAATTTCAATATAACACTGTCAAAAAAAAGCGTCAAATCAACCGGTCTTCTTTTCCGCTTTTTCTCTAGTAATAGAAGAAACACTTCAGGACATCTCCGGACTCCCAGCGGAAATTCAGCGACTGGAATTTGCCGGGAGCAAGAGGTGTATATTTCGCTTCGTCATTACAGTGTCTCACCTCAACATATTCGGGATCTTCAGGGATATCCTTCGAGAAGAATCCCAGAAGTTCCTTATCGTTCAGTGAAAACTGCGCATTTTTGCAATTCTCCGGAACCAGTATATCCAGACGGAACCGGCTCGGCTTATCCATCAGGAAAAGGAATCCCAGTACTTTACGATCTTCTTTCGGGGAAGTGACACGCTGTGTTACGTGTACATCCGAATCATCTATCTTAAACTGATACTCTTTGTCTTCCAGTTCACTTACGACGATCCCCGTAAAGAGATCTCCTCGGACCAGGTTCGTATTTTCTTCCATATTCTTCTTTACTCTCTTTCTGTCGGAATTCCGCATCCCCGTTCATGCAGCCGCAAGAATCAGGTTCCGCCGGAACTTACCTGACTTTCTTTCTTCTTCGGAGCGACCGTCGGTTCCAGTCTTACACCTTCGTTATACTGGGAAAGAGGAACGCAATTCTTTGATCCTTTCTCCACCGCTTTCACCGCAATAAACGCGACCACATTCACTCGCGTCTGCAGTCTCGTCTCATCGAGGGATTTCGTTAAGATCTCGGAAGAATCCAGAGGGGTCCCTCGTATCGCACCGTTATAATCCTGAAGCTCGAGGTTTTTCGTTTCCTTCATATCAGAGAGCTTACTGAAATTATAATCGGAAGACTCGAAGAAAACGATCGGAACAGCGGTGCTGTCAAACACAACATAGTCGGATCGGACCTGCGTCACTTCACGATACATATCCTCTACATGGTCACCGTTCACATCGAAGCTCAGAAGCGACATATTATAATTCAGATCCACTCCTGTCTGGGACAGAAGACTGTTCTCATAAGCTACGTCATAAGCCTCATACAGCTTCCTTCGATAGGAGTACTTCTTCCCTTCCTGAAGTGAGGAAATACCCGCATGTGCATAGAGCTTGTCACCGGCATAGATACTCTCGATACAATACATACACTCGATTTTCTTAAGTTCATCCGAAGACAGCTGGTTCACGAAAACACCGGCTCCAAGATAGTTCGAAGACGAAGCGCCGAAAGCAACCAGCACAACATCATAGGCGTACTTCTTGCCGTACATTTCTTTCGCGATGGTCATGAGGGCACCGATTCCGCAGGCATTGTTCTGGATCCCGTCATATTTCGGATAGCCGGCACGTTCCGAATACGCAACCGGTGAATCATAGTGTGCGCCGATCACTACGGTCTTATGCACTTCGGAATATGCGCCGAAGGAATCTCTCTGCATAAATCCTTCTCCGGGAATACGCACGACATAGTTATAGGATGTCTTGCCATCTGCGGAAGTAAAAGACTGGGCTTCTACCTGATAGCCCATCCCTTCAAGTTCATTCTTAATCATCAGCCCTGCCCCCTGCTCGCCGGAGGAAAAAGCATTCCGGTAAGGGAACTTCTGTGCCAGTTCAAGCGCGAAATCGGCTCCGTAAGGACCGTAATCTGCCGGTTTCTTCTTTTCTTCCTTCTTTCCGCAGGAAGAGGAGAATAAGACAGCTAAGAAAAGAAGGATGCCGATGACCCGGGTGATTCTGTTCTGATTATTCGTTTTCTTCATTCCTTCTCCCATCTTATCTTTTGATCGGATCACAGATCACACTCAGTCTTTCCGAGAAGAAGATCAAAGCCTCAGCCTGCGTCATGATCCTCTCCTGGACCATTCCGTTTCCGGTAGCCAGAACTACTCTGATCTCATCTTTATACGGTGCAAGATTCTTGACGATACGGCGCAGGAGAGAATCCTTCGATACGCCTTCGAGTTTTCTCGGGAATCCCAGCATATCGTAAAGTCGGAACAGAGGTTCCGACGGGTTCATTGCCGCGACTGCAAAGGCCAGTGCCTCCCCCTCGGAGTACCGGAGGAAACGGAAGTGCTCGAGGATCGCTTCCTTGATTTCACTTCCGAAGGCAAAAGCATCGGAAGACTGTTCACGTATTCTGGACTTGGCCAGATAGCACTCATCGATCGTGATAAACATATCGGATCTATTGACAAGACGGTTCAGAAGCGTGATCTGATCGAGCATCGCATAGCGGATGATCTCCGCATACCCGTTCTTCATGAAGTTCTCGGGGACCGTCGGCAGGAAGTCAACATCCATAATCACCGCCACCGGCTCACAGCGCACACTGACACAATCCTTGTGGCTCATATAGTTCAGATATGCGGTATCGGCCTCTGCCGACTCCAGCATACCCAGAAGAGTGGTCGGCACCAGGCAGTACTTTAGACCTCCGAGGAAAGTCGATGCGACGAAAGCCGTCACATCCAGGATGCTTCCGCCTCCCCATCCGACGAGAAGATCATCACCGGAAAAAGAAATATCCATCAACCGTTCGAAGACCTGCATCACCACATCGAAATTCTTAGAGGACTGTCGTCCGTCGATCTGGATCACGGTCGGCATAACATGACGCGCTTCAAGTTCAGAGATGAAATTCATATGATGAAGACCATTCACCTCTTTATCCGTCACGATGGCGACCTTAACAGGATGATCCGAAGATCGGGCACGCAGAAGGTCAAGAAGTGACGAATAAGCCATACCACGCCCACATTCGATGGGGTAGTTTCTGCGGGATTCCACACGCTTCACGCAGGTCATATCGATAGCCCTCCTTATTCCGATCATACTTTTCCTCATGCTATGATATCACTTTTACGGATAACTTTGAATAAAAATGTATCAAAGCAGTGCTTCGCCCGAAGTATTATGTGATAAAATAGGTTGTTATTATATGAAGAAAAGGACGATGACTATGGCTATCACTAATCCTGCTATCCGAACACGTTTCGCGCCGAGTCCTACGGGCTTCATGCACGTCGGGAACTTACGGACCGCGCTGTACGAGTATCTGATAGCTAAATCTCTGGGCGGTACTTTCGTACTTCGAATCGAGGATACCGATCAGGAGCGCTATGTCGACGGAGCTGTCGATATCATTTATAAGACATTAAAGACCGCCGGACTTACTCATGACGAAGGTCCGGACATCGGTGGCGATTACGGCCCCTATGTCCAGAGTGAACGCATGGATCTATATAAGCCTTATGCCGAAGAGTTGGTGAGAAACGGACATGCCTACTACTGCTTCTGCAGTAAAGAGCGTCTGGCTTCCCTTCACGAGGCCGGCGGCGTCGAGGGTGGCTATGACCGTCACTGCCGCGATCTTTCCGAGGAAGAGATCAAGAAGAATCTCGAGGCCGGTATCCCGTACGTGATCCGCCAGAAGATGCCGCTAACCGGCGAGACGACCTTCCATGACTGCGTGTACGGCGACATCACCGTGCAGAATAAAGAACTCGAGGATCAGATCCTGCTGAAGGCAGACGGTTACCCGACATATAACTTCGCGAACATCATCGACGATCACCTTATGAAGATCTCGCATGTCGTCCGTGGATCCGAGTATCTCTCCTCCACTCCGAAGTATAACCTCTGCTACGAGGCTTTCGGATGGGAGATCCCGACGTATGTACATCTTCCCCTGATCCAGGGAAAGAACGATGACGGCACGGTCAGCAAGCTCAGTAAGCGTCACGGATCCACAGGATTTGAGGATCTTGTCGCACAGGGTTTCCTGCCGGAAGCGATCATCAACTACATCGCCCTTCTCGGGTGGTGCCCGAAGGACAATCAGGAGGTCTTCTCTCTGCCGGAGCTTTGCGAAGCATTTGATATCAGAGGCATAAGCAAGTCTCCGTCCGTTTTCGATTACGACAAACTGGAGTGGTTCAACGGAGAATACATCCGCAAGATGAGCCAGGAAGAATTCATCGAGTTCGCTAAGCCGGAACTTGCTAAATTCCCGATGATCACAGAGGATCTGTATCCGCTTTTCACCGAGATCATGCAGCCACGTATCACGAGACTGCCGCAGATCTCCGAGAAGCTCTCTTTCCTTCTGGAACTTGCCGATTACGATCTGGAACTCTATGTTCATAAGAAGAGCAAGACGACGAAGGAAAGTTCTCTGGAGATGCTCAACGCCGTTCTTCCGATCCTGGAGACGATCGAGTGGTCGAAGGACTCCATTTCCGAGTGTCTTACCGGATTCGCCGAGGGACTGGGCGTGAAGAATGCACTGGTTATGTGGCCGGTACGTATCGCTGCATCCGGCACGGCCGTCACTCCCGGTGGTGCCGTCGAGGTCCTTCTCCTCCTCGGCAAGGAAGAAGCCCTGAAGCGTATCGAATCCGGACGACAGCGACTCTCCGCTGCACTTTCATAATACATGTGAAGCACCAGGTGCTTCTCGAAAAGAAAAAAAGATCCGCACAATGACGTGCGATAAGAAAGCGAGAGTAAGAAAATGAGCGAATATAAGAGTTTTATACACGAAGCAATCGAAGAAGATATCGGACCGGGTGGACGTTACGAAGGTAAGACGGTCCATACGCGTTTCCCACCGGAGCCGAACGGATATCTTCATATCGGTCATGCAAAAGCACTGGAGATCGACTTCGGTATGGCGGAACAGTACGGAGGGCTCTGTAACCTTCGTATGGATGACACCAATCCGACGAAGGAAGATGAGGAATATGTAGAAGCAATCAAGGAGGATATCAAGTGGCTCGGTCATGACTGGGACGACCGCTTCTTCTATGCTTCTTCCTATTTCGATAAGATGTATGAGTACGCTGTCGAGCTCATAAAGAAAGGTCTGGCTTACGTGTGCCAGCTGACACCGGAAGAGATGAAGGAGCACAGAGGTGACCTTACTCACCCGGCAACAAGCCCGTACCGTGACCGCCCGATCGAGGAGAGTCTGGATCTGTTCGCCCGTATGAAGGCCGGCGAATTCCCGGACGGCGCCATGACACTGCGTGCGAAGATCGACCTGGCTTCCGGCAATTTCAACATGCGCGATCCTGCGATCTACCGTATTAATCACATGCGCCATCACAACACCGGAGACAAGTGGTGCATCTACCCGATGTATGACTTCGCGCATCCGATCGAGGACGCACTCGAAGGGATCACGCATTCCCTCTGTTCCCTCGAATTCGAGGCACACAGACCTCTATATGACTGGGTCATCGAGAATTGTCCCGTACCGTCCAAGCCACGTCAGATCGAGTTCGCAAGACTCGGGATCACCCATACGGTGCTGTCGAAGAGAAAACTCCGCAACATGGTTGAGACAGGTCTGGTAGACGGGTGGGATGATCCGCGTATGCCTACGCTCTGCGGTCTGCGCCGTAGAGGATATACGCCGGCTTCCATTCACAATTTCCACTCCAGAAATGGTATCTCCAAGGTAAACGCCGTGGTTGATTTCGCTTTCCTGGAGTACTGTCTGCGAGAAGACCTGAACGCAATCGCGAAGCGTGTCATGGGTGTCGTGCATCCGGTCAAGCTCATCATCGACAACTATCCGGAAGATAAGACTGAGACATTCACCGTCGAGAACAATCCGGAGAGACCGGAAGACGGTACACGTGAGGTCACCTTCTCGCGCGAACTCTGGATCGAAGCGGACGACTTTATGGAAGTACCGGAGAAGAAATATTTCCGTCTCTTCCCCGGAAACGAAGTCAGACTGAAATCTGCTTACGTGATCAAGTGCACAGGCTGCGATAAGGATGAGAACGGCAAGGTCATTGCCGTACATGCCGAGTACGAAGAGAGCAGCCGTGGCGGAAATCCGGCAGACGGACGCCGTATCAAAGCAACCATTCACTGGGTGGACACGAAGACCGCCCTCGACGCGACCGTACGTCTTTATGACCGTCTCTTTACTGTGGAAGCACCGGATCTGGCTGACTGCAATTATCTGGATTACATCAATCCGAATTCCTTAACGGTTGTCGAAGGCGCCAAGGTCGAAGCTTCGCTCAAAGATGCCAAGCCGGAAGACCGTTTCCAGTTCCTCCGCATCGGCTACTTCTGCCTGGATACGAAGGACTCGGTAGGCGGAAAGCTGATCTTTAACAGAAGCGTGTCCCTGAAGGACAGTTATAAACCTTCTCAGAGCTGAGAACCGGCGAAAGGATCACAAACATTATTACAACAAAATGGCTGCTCCGCTTACTTCTAGCAGGGCAGCCATTACATTTGTCTTATTCTCTATCTATCCGGAAAATAGAGAAAGGACTGCTGCGGATGCAACAGTCCTTTTCTATTTTGAAATTGAATAAATCAGAGTGCCTGACGATAGTTGTTAGCCTGATTCTGTTCTTCTTCCTGCTTCGCAAGAGCCTCACGGTCCATCAGGGAAACAGAGCTCGGAGCAACTACGAAGGTCTTTCTGTTCTGATCGATCGGCTTCACATTGCCATCGATAGAATAAGCTGCACCGGAGATGTAGTCGATTACACGCTGCGCAACAGAACGGTCAACGTTCTCGATGTTGCAGATAACTGTGTGACCGGCACGGATGTGATCACAAACCTGCTGAGAAGAACGGATGCTGTCGGGCTGAAGGATTACTACCTGAGTATCAGTAGCACGTACGCTCTTGATCGGAGCAATCGGTCTGCTGATTTCAGGAACATAAGTTGTTTCCGGAACGGAAGGAATATAATCAACATCTTCTTCCGGGTACTGCTCCTCATACTCC
This sequence comes from Clostridia bacterium, assembly GCA_016281535.1. Classification (GTDB taxonomy): domain Bacteria; phylum Bacillota; class Clostridia; order Saccharofermentanales; family Saccharofermentanaceae; genus Scatonaster. The sequence goes on from JAEEIT010000005.1 coordinate 15,111, forward strand.
GGCTCGTATGCCTCACCGTCCATATAAGGTTCTTCGTCGTATGCGTCCATACCATTTACACCTGCGATCTTGTCTACGATTGTCTTCCAAAAAGCTGCCATATTAACCTCCAAATTTATTGCTGAAGCACTTCCGCACTTCTGAATTTCACTATGAGGTTACTATATACTTCCGAAAAATCGACTTCAATAGAAAAATCCCAACGGTAAATAACATGTAATTTTGATATTCATTTGTGTCATTTTTCTGTAATATTTCCACATAATGGCGTGGTTTTTGTGCAGTATTATACTGGATCAGGATAATCTCTCTTACCGAAGATCGCCGTTCCGATACGAACATGTGTCGCACCACAGGAAATGGCTTCACGGTAGTCCCCGCTCATGCCCATGGAAAGGTATTTCCAGCACTCTCTATCGACTCCTCGTCCCGAGAGTGTCTCGAAGAGCTGTCTCGTTTTATAAAACACAGCTTTCGCCTCACCGGGATTGTGCTGGATCGGTGCCATCGTCATAAGGCCGCAGATATCAAGATTCGGAAGTTTCATGAGGTTATCGATGTTCTCGATCACCTCTGCTTCCGTGAAACCGTGTTTACTCTCTTCGCCGGAAACATTGACTTCCAGCAATATTTTCGCACGTGTTTCTTTTGTAACATAGCGTTTAGAAATTTCACCTGCCAGACTTAGTGAATCCACAGAATGGATCAGGTACGGTTCACCTGCAATCAGGCGGACCTTACGGCTCTGTAACGTACCGATCAGATGCCATCTGGGTGTAAGTCCCATCGCGCCCAGTTTCTCTACCTTATCATGCATTTCCTCTGCACGGTTCTCACCGAGATCCGTAAGGCCAAGCGAGAATGCCTGCGCGGCATATTCGGCCGGGAAGAATTTGGATACACCGATCAAAGTGATCTCCGACGGATCTCTTCCCGCTTCTTTCGCCGCATCCGCGATCTGCGCGCGGACTCTCTCGATATTCTCTTTCATTTCTTCGGGGCTATACATATGCATATTACTTTTCCACCTTATCCCCTTCTTTTACAGTTTGCGGATTCGTAATGACGATCGTACTGATGCTCGGCACAGTCTGTTCTTCGCTTATCGGAGCAATGATCGCATACTCTCGGTCATAGTCCTTCACCTGAACAGTATAGCCTCTCGCATATCCGCTCTCGTTGACATAGATCGTAGCAATCCCTCTGTCATAATCCGCATCCACAAGCGCAGAGACCGGCACGCGGATACCGCTTGTCTTGGTCTGTACGATCTCGATGTTTATAGTACGTCTGTCAAGAAGACGCTCCACCTGGTTCGAGGTCTTAAAGACGATAAGCATGCCCTTACGGGTAACGGAACTTCGAACGACAGAACAGTCCGGGATCGAGATCCCCTCAGAAGGAATACGGATAACATGCGTAGACCCGAGCTGGAACTGCTCCATCGGCGCATTCTCTATCTCACACGCGAAATACTGCACATCATTCTGCACGATACGCAGAACAGGTTCATTCTGCTTGACACTCAGATCACCCGTGATGATACTGTTCGATTCCTTGATCAGTGATTCGCACTTCGTGTCGACCATGTCCATCAGA
>JAEEIT010000006.1 GCA_016281535.1 Clostridia bacterium
AGGCGGAGGCGGTCATGGATGTCATCTCGGCAGACTCTGAACTGGCACTTCGTGCGGCGGAATCCCAGCTTTCCGGATCTTTAAAAGAACAGGTCGAGAATATCTCGGCAGTCCTTTATTTGCAGCTCTCTCTCTTCGAGATGTTCCTCGATGAGATCGAAGAAGAGGATGACAATGAGACCAAGAACCACTACGCGGAGGAACTGGAAAAGTCCGTTTACCAAAGACTTTCGGAACTGACCGATTCGTATAAGCAGGGACGTATCCTTTCCGAGAGAATGAAGATCGTCATCTGCGGTATCCCGAACAGCGGTAAATCCTCGCTTCTGAATTGCCTGAGCGGCTATGACCGGGCGATCGTAACTGATGTTCCGGGAACGACGAGAGATACACTGGAAGTGGTCACGAGCATCCGCGGTATTCCGGTAAAACTGATCGACACGGCAGGTATCCGAAAGACAGATGATGTGGTCGAAGCGATCGGTGTTGACCGCGCGAACGCGGCGATCTCCGAAGCAGATATCGTGCTCTGGCTCGTATCGACGGACGAAGAAGAAAAGACCATTACCGATCTGATCGATCCGATCATGACCCTTCCGAAGGAAACGAAGATCGCTCTTCTGATCAGTAAGTCAGATACCTCCGATGAGGAGACGGTCAGAAAGCAGGAAGAGAAAGTCATGGCTCTTATTGCAAATAAAGGATATTCCCGCGGGCCGGATCTTCGTGGAAGCCTGTCTTCCGCGACCGGAGAAGGACTATCCAAGATCGAGGAATTCATCAGAAACGCATACGACGAGATGGGCGCGACTTCTTCCGTCGGGCTTCTCGTAACCAACAGGAGACACTTCGAAGTCCTTTCTGTGGCTTTGGAGAAAGTCGGGAGAAGTATCGCCGCGCTTCGTGCGGGAGATCCGCTCGAAGGGCCCGCGCTTCTTATTCGCGCGGCACTTGAGGATGTCGGCGAGATCACCGGAAAATCGGTGAGCGACACACTTGTAGATACAATATTCTCACGCTTCTGCGTCGGAAAATAAGGAGAACGGGATTTAGACATGGGATCTTGGGAACAGCTTAAAGAAAACGCATCCTGGTATGAGGCAGGTGCTTTTGACGTAGCGGTCATCGGCGCGGGACACGCCGGATGTGAGGCGGCTTTTGCCTGTGCGCATCTGGGCCTTTCGACCGTGCTCTTCACCCTTCATCTGGATCAGCTGGCGAACCTTCCCTGTAACCCCAGTATCGGCGGTACCGCGAAAGGGCAGCTCGTCCGTGAGATCGATGCCCTGGGTGGCGTGATGGGGGAGATGGCTGATCTTTCTGCCATTCAGACCCGTATGCTGAACCGGTCGAAAGGGCCGGCTGTATTCTCGCCTCGTGCGCAGATGGACCGTGCAGCGTATAGCCGGCGCATGAAGGAAAGAATCGAAAACGAAGAGAATATTTCCCTGATCCAGGGTGAAGTCGTAGAGCTTTTCTGGGAGGACGGGGAGAAGAAAAAGATCCTTAATGGTGTCCGTACTAGAAGCGGCGCGTGCTACCATGTGAAGGCGGCCGTGATCTGCTCCGGTACGTATATGGAGGCCAGAACGATACGTGGCGAGGTGATCGTGGAGAGCGGACCGGACGGACTTTCCCGTTCCGTGGGACTGTCGGAGAGTATGGCTCAGGCCGGGATCACGATGCAGAGATTTAAGACAGGAACACCGGTGCGCGTGAATTCGAGGACAGTCGATACTTCTGTTATGGAGATCCAGCCGGGTGAGCCGGATATGCCGCCTTTCTCGTTCGGAAATGAGATGGCAGGGAAGGTGCCGCCGAAGGAGCAGATCCCTTGCTATGCGGTGTGGACGACGGAAGAGACCAGGAAGGTCATAACGGAGAATATGGACAGATCGCCGCTCTATAGCGGTGTGATCGAGGGCATCGGTCCCCGGTACTGTCCTTCTATCGAGGATAAGTTCATGCGGTTCCCGGATAAGAGCCGTCATCAGATCTTCGTCGAGCCGATGGGGGAAGAGACCCGTGAGCTCTATCTTCAGGGATTCAGTACCAGCCTTCCGGAGGATGTGCAGGTACAGATGGTGCACTCGCTCCCGGGACTGGAGAAAGCCCATATCCAGCGTGCAGCGTATGCAATCGAATACGATTGTATCGATCCGACGACGGCGGATCTGTCGCTGGAATCGACCCTGGTGAGCGGGCTTTTCACGGCGGGACAGATCAACGGGTCGTCCGGCTACGAGGAAGCGGCAGCACAGGGCCTGATGGCGGGTATCAATGCCGCGATGAAAGTACTGGGCAGGGAACCTGTGATCCTGGACCGTTCCCAGGCGTATATCGGGGTTCTGATCGATGACCTGGTGACGAAGGGAACGAAGGAACCATACCGCATGATGACGTCCCGGGCCGAGTACAGGATCTTCCTGCGGCAGGATAACGCGGATATGCGTCTGACGGAGATCGGACACAAGATCGGACTGATCGACGAGAAGAGATACAGTGCTTTTGCCGAGAAAAGAAAAGCAATCGAAGAGGAAAAAGAGAGGCTTCGTACGACTCATCTTCCGCCGAGTGAGAAACTCCATGAGATCCTCAACCGGTGCAATAGTACGCTGACCCAGTCCGG
>JAEEIT010000031.1 GCA_016281535.1 Clostridia bacterium
AAGCTTTCTATAGCGAGCATAAGAAATATCTTAATGATGAGCATCTGACTTCCGATCAGATGGAAAACTGGAAGAAGCATCAGCGAAGCTCGGCATATACGCGGTTCGATGAGTATGTGGATTATGTGTCGTCTAAAGAGATCCACTCTATGAACCGATTCGATCCCATATATCCCGCATATATGGATTGCCTGCCGGATATGCCGTTAATCCTCTACTATAAGGGTGACCCGTCTCTGCTTGGCAAGGAGAAACCGCGAGTCTGTATCGTCGGGACCAGGAGACCTTCTGTATACGGGCGCAGAGTGACCCGTGACTTCAGCAAAGGTCTTGCGATGCACGATGTGATTATCGTAAGCGGACTTGCCCGAGGTGTAGACAGCTGGGCACATGAGGCCTGTCTTGCGTGCGGGGGCAGAACGATTGCGGTGATGCCCTGCGGACTTGACCGCATCTATCCGAAGGAAAATGTAGAGCTATATAGAAGAATTGAGAGAAACGGTCTTCTTCTTTCAGAACTGCTTCCCAGCCAGGATCCGATCCGACAGTATTTTCCGGCACGAAACCGGATACTTGCGGCTGTATCCGATGCGGTGCTTATTACCGAGGCTGGAAAAGTAAGCGGAACACTTCATACGGCCAGTTTTGCCGCCGCACAGGGAAGAGAGGTCTTCGCTGTTCCCAGCATCATCTATTCGGAAACGGCCGAAGGAAATCTCGCCCTTATTAAAGATGGCGCATCCGTCGCGACAGAACCGGAGGATATACTGGCTTTCCTGGCGCACGTAGTCTTCTTTAGGGAAATTGAGGAGATTCACGACCAGTGCCGTCAGAAACAACTGAAAGAGAAGATCAAGACGGCTCCGGATACACTTTCTCCCCAGGAGATCCGGAAGATGGTTATGGAACTGTTGGCCGTAGACGGTGCCACAGCGGACGAACTGGTCAAAGAAAGCGGGATCCCGTATCGTTTACTCGTTTGTGAACTGGGGAAGATGGAACTTCAGGGGATCGTAAGCAAAGACGGGAACAAATATGTTTTGACAATTTGCGTTTAATGAATTATATATAATTACTGTCAGACGAAAGCGACAGGAGAGAGAAAGCATGAGCAAGTATTTAGTCATAGTAGAGTCACCTGCGAAGGCGAAGACCATCGGCAGGTATTTAGGAAAGGATTACCGGATTGCCGCCTCGGTAGGTCATATCCGCGATCTGCCTTCTTCTACGATTGGCGTAGATGTCCGCCATGATTTCAAACCAACATATATCAATATGCGCGGTAAGGAGAAGGTGATCCGTGAACTGAAGGATCTGGCTGCTTCTGCTGAACGCGTCTACATTGCAACCGACCCTGACCGCGAGGGAGAAGCCATTGCATGGCATATTGCCAAGGTGCTCAATATAGATTTAGCAGAGAATTGCCGTATTTCTTTTAACGAAATCACGGAAAAGGCCATCAAGAATGCGATCCTGGCTCCGCGTACCATCGATATCGATCTGGTGAATGCGCAGCAGGCCAGAAGAGTGCTGGACCGTCTTGTCGGTTATGAACTGAGTCCGCTCCTGTGGAAGAAGGTGCAGAAGGGCCTTTCTGCAGGACGTGTTCAGTCGGTCGCGACAAAACTTGTCGTGGATCGTGAGAAAGAGATCGAGGCATTTGTTCCGGAGGAGTATTGGAATATCAATGCGGAACTAACACCGAAGGATGAGAAGTTCCCGTTTAAGGCCAGATATCACGGTGAGAAGAAAGGTTCCCGTATCGAGAAAGTCAAAGTAGGAAGTAAAGAGGAGACAGATGCTCTTCTTGCGTCGCTTAAAGGTGGCGAATATGTCGTTGATTCGATCAAGAAGGGAAGAAAGCTGCGTCAGCCGTTTGCTCCGTTCACTACAAGTACACTGCAGCAGGAGGCGTCCCGCCGGATCAGCTTCACTTCCCGTAAGACGATGAGTGTAGCCCAGCAGCTCTACGAAGGCGTAGAGATCAGCGGTCAGGGCCAGATCGCACTGGTTTCTTACATCCGTACAGACTCTGTTCGTATATCGGATGAAGCGATGGCGGCGGCCAGAAGACTGATTGGAGAAAAGTACGGAGAGAAGTATCTTCCGAAGTCTCCGAGAAAATACTCGAATAAGAATTCGGCACAGGATGCCCACGAAGCGATCCGTCCTGCACATTTCGAGCTCAGTCCGGAATCGATCCGCTCTTCTTTGAGCCTTGACCAGTATAAGCTGTATAAGCTGATCTGGGACCGTTTCCTGTCGTCTCAGATGGCATCGGCTGAAGTGGACACGGTTTCTCTTGATGTCAGATGCAACCATTCGATCTTCAGAGCACAGGGTGAGACGATCAAGTTCCAGGGATTCCTGGCGGCCTATGCAGATCTTGCAGAGGATGCGAGTGAAGATGAGAAGAACGCCAAGGCGAAGCTTCCGGAGCTTGCCGACGGTCAGGCATTGGATCTTCTGGATATCAAGTCCGAGCAGAAGTTTACACTCCCGCCGGCCCGTTATACTGAAGCTACGCTGATCAAGACATTGGAAGAAAAGGGGATCGGCCGTCCATCCACATATGCGCCGACTATCTCGACGATCCTGGAAAGACAATATATCGATAAAGATGGGAAACTGATCCGCCCGACCGAGCTTGGCAAGGTGGTTACAGAGCTTCTGGCAGATAACTTTACGGAAATCGTTGATGTTTCCTTTACGGCTGATATGGAGTCCAAGCTCGATGAGATCGAAATCGGAAAGAAAGACTGGGTCAAGGTCCTCTCGGATTTCTATCCTTCATTCCATGAACTGATCCAGAAAGCCGAGACGGCAGTGTCGAAAGTGAAGATGGAAGAGAAGAAGACCGGCGAGAAGTGTCCGGAGTGCGGTGGCGATCTGGTGATTAAGCGCGGACGTTTCGGCGAATTCGAAGCGTGTTCGAATTTCCCGACATGCAGTTTCACCCGTAATCTCGAAGTGACCGCGAAGGGTACCTGCCCGATCTGCGGGTCCGGTCTGGTATCACATCGTTCCAGAAAATATAAGGGGCGTGTCTTCTATACCTGTGATAAAAAGGGAACGAATCCGGAGTGCGATTTCATCAGCTGGTATCTTCCGGTGGATGGACAGAAATGTGATGCCTGCGGAAGTTATATGGTATGGAAGCGTTTCCGCGGACGTGCCTATCCGAAGTGTTCTAATCCGGAATGCGTGAAGAATAAGACCAAGAAGTCGTCGAAGGCAGAAGAAGGCGAGAATCCTTCTGCTTCTGAGAAGAAGACGACTCGAAGAAAAAGCACGACAGATAAGAAAAAAGAGGAGTGATCCTCATGATGAATCCAACTATTACAGTCATCGGTGCCGGCCTTGCAGGGTCGGAGGCAGCTTATCAGGCTTCACGTCTGGGTGTGAAAGTACGCCTCTATGAGATGAAGAAAGTAAGAAAGAGTCCGGCACATCATAGTGACGGATTTGCTGAGCTTGTCTGTAGTAATTCGCTGCGTTCCAACCAGCTGGAAAACGGTGTGGGACTTCTCAAGGAAGAACTTCGTATTCTCGGTTCTCTGATTATGGAAGCCGCAGATCGAAGTGCAGTGCCGGCAGGTGGTGCACTGGCCGTAGACCGGGAAGAGTTTTCTTCTTACATTACCGACAGAATTGTAAACGATCCCAATATAGAGGTGATCCATGACGAAGTGCACAAGATCCCTGATGACGGCATCGTCGTTATTGCGACGGGACCTCTTACGGATGGAGATCTTTATGACGACATCATGAAGAGGATCGGAAATATGGATATGCACTTCTTCGATGCGGCCGCACCGATCGTTCTTAAGTCCAGTATCGATCTGTCGATCTGTTTTGCCATGTCCCGTTACGGAAAAGGCGGGAATGATTATCTGAACTGCCCCATGAACGAGGAGGAATACCGCAGGTTCTATGAGGCGCTGGTCTCCGCAGAACTGGCCAGTGTTAAGGATTTCGATAAGGAAACGGTATTTGAAGGCTGTATGCCGATCGAGACCATGGCGAAGCGTGGTTATGACACGATGCGTTTCGGACCACTGAAACCGGTAGGGCTTGTGGATCCGCGTACCGGGGAGGAACCGTATGCCTGTGTCCAGCTCCGCCAGGATGACAGAATGGCATCGATATATAATCTGGTCGGATTTCAGACGAGACTTCGCTTCCCGGAACAGCAACGCGTGTTCCGTATGATCCCCGGCCTGGAGAATGCAGAGTTTACACGGTTCGGAGTCATGCATAGGAATACATATATCGAATCCCCGAAACTCCTAAACGCGAGTTATCAGATGAGGGAGTACCCGAATATCTATTTTGGCGGGCAGATCACCGGAGTGGAAGGATATATCGAGTCAACGGCTTCCGGCTTTATCGCAGGCTACTATGCCGCTCTTCAGGCAATGGGGAAAGAAAGCCCGGTTTCGTTCTCGGCGGATACTATGATCGGTGCGATGGCGCAGTATTGTTCGGATCCGGTCGTGAAGAATTTCGTTCCGATGAATGCCAACTTCGGTCTGATTGCACCTTTGGGATACCGTGTGAAGGGGAAGAAGAAAGAAAAATACCTGGCATATGCGGAGCGGGCGCTTACACAAGTCCGTGAAAACAAAGAAAAGATGGAGATGCTCTGGAAATGAATCAAAAACCATTTGATACAGCAGGATTAGCAGGATCCTCGAAAACGAAAGGCTTTTTCCGTTCATATGGACGGGATTGGGGAAAGGTTTGCGGCTGTAATGCTCTTCTTATGAGCTCGAATCTGCTTTCGTTCGTGATAGGTATTTGCCTGGTCATGCTTCTTTTCCCTTTGATCTTCGAGTCCTTCACGCCGGCGAATCTAAAGCAGGTGATCATTGATAACAATCTTGCCAATGTGGCAGAGGTAACAGACGAAGCGGTGGAGAGTATCTTCTATACGCTTTGTATGCTGAGTTCATTCCTCCTTACAGGGATGCTCCTGGTAGTCAACGGACCATTCTATTCCGCGGTGAGTTTCTATTTCCGTAATCTTCTTACCGGTGAAGGTGATTTCAAAGCCGATTTTAAGAAGGGCTTAAAAGAAAATTGGAAGAAATCTCTGGCAGCCTCCATACTGTCCATCGTTGTGACTGTAGTGATCCTGTTCAATATCGGCTATTATCAGCGTGCCGATTTCGGTACAGCTTCACTTGCGGCCAAGTCGTTCTTCTCCGTGCTTCTTGCGTTCTGGTGCTGCATGCAGCTCTTCGTTTATCCCCTGATTGCCTGCGTGGAACTGAAGTTTAGAGAAGTCTATCGAAACGCCATGATCATGGTCGTCAAGAATTTCCCGGTAGTATTGGCTGTGTTTCTCATACAGCTTGTCCTGTTTCTCGTAATTCCTTTCGGAATCATGTTTTCTCTTGGAAACATCGGTTATGCACTCACCATGCTTCTGTATCTGATCTTTTCCTTTGGGTTTACAAGTTATATGGCCATGTATGTCACATGGACGGCCATCCAGAAGATCCTCGCTTCCCAGAACTGACGATCTGCAAGTATTTTCATTCTTGCGAGAAGGAGTGCGTAGTAAAGAATCTCGCATCTTTTTGATTTGTTTGTTGTACTTTTACATACAAATACGTTAAAATAGAGAATAATACTTTTTGCGAGGTAATTGCGGTATGATCCAATGTGTACGCGGACATTTCTTTGATGAGAATCGATTTGCAGAGTGCCCTTATTGCAGTCAGGCATCGAATAAACCGAGAGCGGTAACTCCGCCGGTAGCCCCTAATATGGCGCTCCCGACTCCTTCGTGTGGCAAGACCGTTGCCGTGGAAGGCGTAGAGGTAGAACCTTCGATCAGTAAGACAGTTGCCATCGAGAACTTCGAGGAAACCATGCCGGTCGTGCATAAGACCGTTGCTATCAGCGAGCCGAGTGCTCCTGAATATGTTCCGTCTCCCTCGCCGAATGGCCTTCCGAGCATGGCGCCTGTTGCGGCTCCTGTAGTTGCGCCTGCACCGGCTGCTCAATTTGAAACACCGGTCCAGCAGGTGGCACCGGTTGCTCCGGTAATGGCACCGGCAACACCGGTTGCTCCGATGGCTGCACCGGCAGAGCCGGTTCAGCGTCCGATCCCGTCTTATACTGCAGATCTTAGCGCAGAGATTCCTTTTAACGGAGTATCGGATACACCGGAAAGAGTACTGACAGAAGAGATTTCTGTAGATATTCCGGTGACGGGTCTTGGTGTTTCTGATCATCCGACACCGCTCGCTTCTGAAGAAACGTATTATCAGTCTAATCCGGACAGACCATATGCAGTAACCGGGTTAGGCGTGAAAGAGAATCCGACTCCGATTCCGAATGATACGGGTGCGACTTTCCCGATTCCGGGTGGAGAGGGTCAGCCGGTCGCATCTTCTCAGCCGGGACAGGCTGAAGCGGCTGCATTTGCAGCTTTCGGGTTCCCGGGCGGGCCAATTCCCGGAATGATGCCGGGTGCTCCCATTCCGGGTGCTCCGATGCCGGACGCACCTGTACCGCCGCCGGCACCAAGTGCTCCGGTGGTAGAACCTGCACCGGTACTTGACGTAGTGCCTGTTGCTGAACCGGCACCGGTAGTGGAGGATACACCTGTCGTTGAACCCGTTCCGGAAGTTGCCGCAGCACCTGTTTCTGAGCCGGAGCCGGTAGTTGCGCCGGCTGTAGAAGAGGTTCCTGTTGTTTCACCCGTTGTTGAGGCCGCTCCGGCTGTAGAACCAGTTCTGGATTTTCCGCCGGTTACACCTGTGTCTGAAGAAACTCCGTTTGCGGAGACAGCTCCTGTGGCGCCTGTCGCTCCGATCGCTGAACCGGCACCGATGGCCGAGTCTGTTGCGCCGGCAGCCCCGATCCCGGAGCCGGCACCGATGGCTGCATCCGTGGCACCGGCGGCTCCTATGGCGCCTGTCGCTCCGATAGCCGCACCGGTACCGGGTCCGATGTTTGTGGATACGAAACCGAGAGATCCGAATGCCACCGTTGCCATGACGGAGTCCGATATGGATTATCTGCCTAGGGTACATGCCAGAGCTTTTGTCGTATGTGTGGACGGACCGATGACGGGAGCAAGCTTCGTATTCCAGGAGAACCGTGCAGTAGTGGGACGCCAGAAGAACTATGAGATCGCGCTTTTC
>JAEEIT010000007.1 GCA_016281535.1 Clostridia bacterium
ACGGATACCCGGCAGCTCACCGATCTTCTCCACATCTTCCTCGTCCAGGCCTATCGTCGAGAGGATCCTGAAATCGAAAAGCTGCTGATTACGGATATATTTTTCCCCGGTCGCATAAAAGGCCGGCATCGTGCTCTTTAAGCCGGCAAAGAAACCGACGCCGAGCGCGATGATCATCAGGATCGCCAGATACCGCATCAGGCTCCCTTTAATGCTTCGGAAAACGATCTTCCAGTAGCTCCCCTTCATGACGGTCTCACCACTCGATTTCTTCGATGGACGTCGGGTGAGGATTCGTGTCGATCCGCTCCACACGACCGTTCTTGATGCGGATGACACGGTTCGCCATCGCCGCCAGGGTCGAGTTATGCGTGATGATGACCACGGTCATGTGGCGCTCGATACACATCTGCGCCAGAAGCCGCAGGATCGATTTACCGGTCTGGTAATCAAGCGCTCCGGTCGGCTCATCGCAGAGAAGCAGCTTCGGGTTCTTCGCGACAGCACGCGCGATGGCCACACGCTGCTGCTCCCCACCTGAGAGCTGAGCTGGGAAATTCTTCTTCCGCTCGGACAGCCCCACCTCGGATAAGACCTCTTCCGGATCCATCGGATCCGATACCAGCTGGGACGCCATCTCGACATTCTCGATAGCCGTAAGGTTCGGGATCAGATTATAAAACTGGAAAACAAAACCGACATCCGATCTTCTGTAATTCGCCAGCTCCCTCTCCCGGAGCGCGGAGATCTCACGCCCATCGAGCATCACGGTGCCGCCGGAAGCCGTATCCATACCGCCCAGGATATTCAGAAGTGTAGTCTTTCCTGCACCCGACTGACCCAGGATCACACACAGTTCACCCTTCTCGATGGAGAAATCCGCACCATCCAGCGCACGCACCTCCACATCGCCCGTTTTATAGATCTTCTTCACATCATGAAATTCAATATATGCCATTTATGTTATTCGTACTCAGTTGATTCATCGGCCTTTTTCTCCGTCTTCCCATCAGACAGAGGTTTCTTACTGGACGGTTTGCCACTTGATCTGGCAGAAGTCGCCGCTTCTGCTGCTTCGGCCTTCTCACGCTCTTGTTTTCTCTTTCTTAGCCAGGGCAAAAGGCTCTCGTGATAGAGGATCGCCATAACGGCCGTGAACGGGATCGAGATCAGGATACCGATCGGTCCGAAGAGTTTGCCGCCGATGATGATGGAGATAAGCGAAATAAAGGAAGGAAGTCCCATCGAATCGCCGAACAGGTGAGGCTTGACCACATAGCCGTCGATCGTCTGGAGCACACAGGTAAAGATAACGAAGATCAGGGCATACATCGGATCCTCCAGAAGGAGAATAAATGCGCCCATGAAGCCGCCCACGATCGGTCCGAAGGTCGGCAGGATATTGGTCACACCGACGATCACGGAGATCAGGACCACATTCGGAAGTCCCACGATCAGCATAAAGACGGCATTGACGATACCGACACCGATCGCTTCCAGGATCGTGAAGCTGATGTACTTGCTGAAGATCGAATTACTTCTTCTCAGGAAATCGGTATGTTTTTTATACTGCTCATCCGTCAGAAGTGCATGACGGAAGGTATCGATACCCCGGAACAATCTCTTCTTCCCGGCCAGGAAATACACAGCCAGGATGACACCGATAAATGCATTAAGAAGGATGTTCCATACGCTCAGGACCGTATCCATCGCACGGGACAGGTTCTGGGTAAACTCCGCGATGAATTTATTCGTCTGGGAATAGATATTGGCCGTCCAGTTCGTCGCGCCCAGATTGATGTTATACTGTGCCGCGAATTCATCCAGTTTCGCCAGGTTCTCCTCGATGATCGACTTATAGTTCTGGGCATTCGAGATGAAATCCGTAATACTCGTAAGGATCTCCGGCAGGACCAGCCAGAAGAAGAGGCTGATGGCAAGAAGGACCAGAATGATCGAGACCACGACAGAGAGAACATAGCGAAGTTTCGCGCGCTGGACTTTCTTGAAGACTTTATTCTCGAAGAAGACGACCACCAGATCGACCAGATAGGCGATGATCACGCCGATAATGATCGGTGAGATGATCTGCGCGGCACTTGAAAGCCATCCGAGGACAGAAGACAGATTCATTAATGTCAGATAGGCGACAACACCGGCTATCGCGGCAACGGTATATGCTCCCCATCGGTTACTCAGGGCTTTCTTGAATCGGCTCAAAATCAGGTCTCCTTCTATATGTCAGTGCTACTATTATAAGACCTCAGAAGGAATAAATAAACCTCATTTTTCGGATTCGTACAGAAGTCTTCCGAGCTGTTCTGCGATAAAACCGCCGATGGATGTGATATCGTGAGTCAGTTCCGTCACGATAAACCCATACACGTTCTTCTTATAGAAGACCGGGATCACCACGCATTCCCTGCACTTCGGCGGAAGATCGATACGCTGGAATATCGCATCCGTCTGGCCTTCCTGCCGCTCCGGCGGGATAATGAAGAGCTCCCCCTCTTTGATCGTGCAGCGGAGACGGATCGTATCCGGGAAACTGAATTCAGCCTGATCCGCATATACCGCCTTCTCGTTAAAGAGGAACAGCGCCGCATTCTTAAGCCCGAGTTTACCGAAGTTCACGATGATCTTCTTCTCACGTGAAGCCCGGTCAGGATCGGTATCGTCATAGTCGGTCACATTGATCATGTAATCCATAATATTCTGGCGGAAGGTGCTCTGTCTCTCATTCTTCTCGACGATCGTTTCCGCCAGCGCCGTCACCGCCTTATCACGCATCAGCGTGAACAGCCGGTTGATAAACTGATTCGGTCCTGCCGTATTCGTACTCTGTTCGATATTCACGCTGGCCTGAAGTCTGGCCACCGAATGCAGGAATTTCGCTGCATCCGTATACTCCATCGCACCGTTCTGGAAGAATATATCGATCAGATCCTGACACTCCTGGAAGTCCTCGACACTCATATACCGCTCTTTGACTCCCGTCAGGATCTTACCGATGAATTCGCAGAACAGTCTCTGCAGGTTCACCGACTCCCGGCTGATATACTCATAACGGTACCGGTAGAAACAGTCATTGAACATGCGGTTGATGAAAAGAGGATCGGCATTACGCATCTCCAGTTTCGTGTATTCGTACATCTCATAAGGGAAAGAATCCCTGCCGTACAGCCGGGTCGGGATCTCCACCGATTCGACCTTCTCCCCGTCCATCATCCGAAGAAGAAGATTGAGGGCCTGCCTTCCGAGTGTGATATCTGCCACACCGATCGAAGAGAGCGACGGGATCATCCGGCCGGCCATCGTCGTATTATCGAAAGCGAACACCATGATATCCCGTCCGGGCACGAGCCTTCGCTCCTCCATCTCTTCATAGAGCCCGACCGCGACAGAGTCGTTAATGCAGAAGATCGCCTGCACATCGGGATTTCTGTTAAGCAGTGCTTTTGCCGCATCACGGGTATTGACAGACATATCCGTCGCCTCATAGTTCTCGTCCGTAAACCCGATTCCGCTCTCATTTAAGAGCTTGACGAAGATATCCCTTCGCTTCTCAGAATCACGGCTGTCCGGACGACCTCCGAGCATGCAGAATTTCGAGATGCCATGGACATTGACCAGACAGTCCACCGCTTCCTTGATACCGCTCTCATTGTCGTAGTTAACGGAGATCTCATCGACAATATCCGACGCCGCGAAGACGATCGGGATATGCTCAAGCTGGGAGCAGTAACGGCTTATAATACGCGCCGTATTCACATTCTCCATACTTCCGAGGTTGATAATAAGACCGTCAAACCTGCAGCGTCTCTCGAGCTGGTATACCGAATTGTAGATAGAGAAATACCGATGATGGCGTATCTCCTTATCCTTGTTTCCATCGTACCGGCCGGCTATAACGACCAGATCGAGATCTTTATGCTGGCGGATACCACTCTGGACATTCTGGATAAACTCCTCACCGAAGTCCGTAAAAATGTTCTCCAGCACCAGCCCGATCGTTCTTTTCTTCCTCTGACCTTTCATCCTTCGTCGCTCCGCCCTTTCACGATTCTACCGGTAAGAAGTGTCATACGTTCAGTTCCGGCGAGGGCTTGGAGAAGAGGTATCCCTGCGAATAATCCACATCGTAACTGATGATCTTCTCCTGGATCTGCTCGTTTTCTACGAATTCCGCGATGATCCGGATCTTATTCGAGGACATATTCTTCCAGCTGGAGATCAGGGCGAGGAGATATTCCGACTCCTGGTTGCTGCAGCATTTCCGTACGATCGAGCCGTCGATCTTCAGAAAATCGGCATGAATACTCAGAAGATGCTGGAGATTAGAGAATCCCGATCCGAAATCATCGATCGCGACCTTCCCGCCCAGTTCATGCACGCGGTCCACGAAACCGATCAGTTCGTTATAGTCATCGATATCCTCACTTTCCAGGATCTCGAAGACGAATTTCTCCGGGTGCTCCACAGACGAAAGACCGTCGAAGATCAGTTCCAGCACTTCCTTGTTCTTGATATCACGGTAACTGATGTTAATGCTCACGCTGATATCCGAAATACTGCGGCACCGGTTGAAGACCTTACTGATCATGATCTTCGAGATGGCGTCGTAGAGGACACCGAAGGAACGCGCCACATCCAGGAAACTTCCCGGATAGTAGAGTTTACCGTTCTCATCCTCGATACGCATCAGCGACTCATAGTGATGGATCCGCCCTTCCTTGTTATCGTGGATCCCCTGGAAATACGGGATGACCTTATCGTTATTGATCGCATAGTTAATGACACTGACCATGTGGTAGCGCTCCCGGATGCTCTCTTCATCCGGCATATTCTCTTCGGAAGCCTCATAGACATAGAACTGGATATTCTTATTCTTCATCTCCATGCGCGAAGAATTATACAGCGTCAGATAATTATCCGCCTGACATCCGTCCAGCACACAGAAGATCGGCACGATCGTGATCAGCTCCTCCGTGTAGGTAAACAGATCCTTCTGAAGGGTCTCCATATCATGGACGAAGCTCGACAGCGTCGTCCGGAACGAAGGCACGGCGATCGCGATCATCCAGCCGTCCAGCAGATACATCCGGTACTTATGGTTCGCCGCGAAATCCAGACTCTTACGTATATAATTCTTATAGGTCAGATCGACCAGATGGGCAGAGAAGACGCGCTCCATCTCCGACCGCTCGAGCACATTGATAATGCAGACCCGGTCATAGCCCTTGATCTTAATGTCGATACTCAGTGCCGCCTCATTCGGGATCTCGTCTCCTTCAGAGTACAGTATGATGCGCTCGCACTCCCGGACGAAATAGAGAAGTTTATCGGCCTCCACACTATCCGGCCGTCCCGACAGTCCCGCCTCGATCTCCATGAGGACATTCAGGAGCGCACGGTTATCCTGCGTGAGCACTTCCGTATGGGAGAATGCATAGGGATTATACTCCTGCGTATAAGGCTTCTCACCCATTACCGATACGACGAAAGCACCGCTTCCGAAACTGTTTCTTCCATTCTCGTATATGATCTCTCCCGCCGTAACACATCCGCACATATTCGAATTCTCATATGGCGCGAGCTCCCACTTCGCACAGTTAAGATAGGAAGAAGCCCGTGCGAAACTGGTATAGCCGAAGATCGTCTCGGCCTTTACGAAATTCTCGACACGCTGGAAGAGTGCCCGGCTGTCCGAGATGATCTTCCCGTCGTAGATGAAAGCTCTTCGCAGGAACTTACCCGGCCGGACATTATAACCGGCGAAGAGGTACTCCTTCTTCTCCTTCGTGTCCAGATCCTCACGGATCGAGTATTCCTTGCTGTTGGCCGGATCTCCCTTCGGGAAGATCTGCTCGAGGCTCTTCTCACGGCTGTAGTGGAAGTGAAGCGGGATATTCTCCCCGTCTCCGTAAACATAGGGGAAGAGATAGAGGATCTCCGGATGGTCGAACAGCATCCTGTCGATCCCCAGCTGGCAGACATCTACCGCATCTTTTCCATCGATCGAAAGAATACAGGACTTAAATGCATCCGTGATCTCCGACTCCCCGCCGAGTGCCAATGCGCCCGTGGCAAAAGAACTGAAGCTCTCCAGTTTCTCTCCGGAGAGGGCGGCGATCAGGATCGATTCTTCCGACCAGCCATTCTCATTAAAGACGAACCCGCTGCGCGTCTTCGAGGTCTGCCCCGACTCCGGAATAGACGCCATTCCGCCGGTCATCGGCACGCTCGGGAAGAAATCATTACACCGGTCGACGAACTGGTTCGCATCCTGGAACCGGCTTGTGAAGAAGGTCAGAAGAAGTCTCGTATCGTCGCGGATGAATTCCTTCTTGATCTGTCCGCAGAGCATATCCACAGGAAGAGGTGTCCCGGAATACTCATCCATGATCGGGATCATTTCCGATCTCACTGTCGCCTCAGCCATCGTGGAAACCGAGATCACGCAACGGTTCAGAGCATAGCCGCCTTTGTTCACGACGGCCGAACAGCTCGTACCGAAGATTACGGCATTCGGGACCAGTTCCTTCACGAAACGGGCCAGATCCACCGCCTCATCCGAGGAATGGATCGCCGTATGGATGCGAATAAGAGTATCGCCCTGTTCTGCCGAGAGATTCAGCTGCTTCAGGGTGTTGGAAAGTCTGGCCTTGGAGATGTACTGGAAATTCCAGGTAAACATACCGCCTTACGCCCTCCCTACGAACATATTCCATGTCCATTATACAGCGGGAAGAATCGAAATTCACCTAAAATGTCAAAAAAAGATTGCAAATAAATCGAAAACAATAGCCGCTCATCAGAAAGACAAATCTCAACCGGAAAGCTGATACTAGCCACTCTTACATATTTTTATTGGTAATTCTCCTGCGCATAGAGATCCAGTCGTTTCATAAGTGACTCGGCAATCTGTTCGGTCGAACGGTTCTGTGTATAGTAACTGTTCACTTCATCGTATATGATCGAATATAGCCTCTGATCCATCACCGTGAGTGTATCCGCAGAATAGACAGCTTCCAGATAGTCATCCACAACATCCTGAGTTATCTTAATTTTTCCATACTTCCGACTTGCCAATACCTGGCTGTTGATGACTTCATCCGTTTCTGATTCCGAATCAAGAAATGCCTGGCAGACCATCTCGAGCACATCCTGCTTCACAGGAATTTCCCCGTTAGCAGCAGTAACCTTCTGAACATCCGTCGAAAAAAGCACACTCATCAATTCCCAGCATTTCTCCGGATCTGAAGCCGTTGTTGACATGGCCAGACAGCAGCTCGGTATAGCCACATGAACCGACCCGGATATCCCAGGGAACCCGACAAAGCGAATCTGTCCATTATTCCTTTGTTCCTGCATATAAAACACGGACAGCGAGTTTATCGTGGTGGAAATAAGAAGACTGCTCCCATTGTCAATTCCACGATACTCCGAAGAGCTCTGAGGACGATTAGCTTGAATTTCATACGCGAGATCGAGCAATCCCTTCAGATCGTCCTGCGTTATCTTCTTCTCATCGTCATACACACCCCACACATCTTGAAAACCGTAGAATAGTGCATATTCGACTACGCATTCCGCACTATCTGACCATCCTCCATATGGAAAAGCGGATGCATTTTCAGCCTTCATCAGAAGTTCACGGACACTTACATCATTTCCATCTTGAAACTGCTCCTGAAGACCAATACATCCATTCAGCCAGTAAGAGGCAAACACCTGATAGCACTTCCCATCACCACTCACCATCAGCCTCTTTCCGGATTCCGTCAGGCCGTCCAGGAGCTCCGGAGATTTATCCAGATATGGCTTCAAATCAAAAACCATTCCTTTTCTACCCATCGATTCATAGTCGAATTTATTTCCGTAGAAGATATCCGGAGTATTGCCCTCATTGAAGTACTGTATCATGCTAAGTTGTCCTCGCCGCAGTTCATCAGCATCTGTTCCCATAAAGTAACGACTGTAATCGTCGAGTACTACTCTATATTCCTGGTCCGTCGTATTAAACTGATAAACCAGCCACTGCAGCGGCAGATCTTCAAATATATCACTTCCGCCAATTGTAATCTTTTTCTTTTGTTGAACAACTTTATTGGCATCATGAGAATACAGCAGCATCTCTGCCGAACCATCACTATAAACGTATGTCAACGCGAAATGATCTGCATCGATTGGTGTGTACTCTTTCATTCGGCTTAGCGCTTTCCTCTGCGGACGGATATCAACGCGATTCCAGTCGATAACCTGGACTAAACTCAGCGAATCAACATCGATTCTGTATTCTCCATCGCTCCTGAAACAGAATTCATTCATGAATCGCAAAGTAATCTTGTCGAGGTCTTTACTACTGACCAGCCTTTGACATGTACCATTATCAAAATCTATAGAATAAAGGATCATAGCGAAGTTGTCATAGTCCTCTTCATATACATAGTATGATCCGTTCTTCTCAAAGAAGGCGTCATTGTGCGCGATCATGAATCCTGTGTGCACACTCTTCTGTAATGTTCCATCGATTGAATATAACGCAATATCATTTTCACCACCAATTACAAAACCATCGGTTATTGGAACGATGAAATATGCTCGGAATTCAGGAACTATAGTTCTTGTCACCTCTCCGGTTTTCTTATCCAGAAACACGACTACAGTATCCTTCCCGGAAAAACCGGTGACTCCGACATATCTCAAATCTGAATCGCTTACTCCGATCAGTGCATACTCTTCAGGGAACACTGCTGAAGGAATCTGATTACCCTTAAATTCCAGAGATGTTATAGGCTCTCCTTTTTCGTTTAGGGTGTATATATCCGTGTAACAAGCGGCAGTTTTTTCGCTCTGGTACAATACTGAAACACAAAAAGATCCTTCATCGAAAAACGATTCTGAAGAAGCAACATCAAATCCCTCTTTCTCCGGCACTTCGAAAATGGAACAAGAATAGGCATCGGAGCCGGGAACCGTCTCCGATGCTTTCTCCTTTTTCTTACAACCTGTATCGATTAACAAGAGCGCACAGGAAGTACATAACACCATCGACAAAAATCTTCTCTTATCCATCTACGCAAACCAGTAAAAAGTTGCGGTATACCCTTCGCTATAATCGCTATGTGTTCTCATTCTATATTTCGAACCCACATTCCCGTAACCAGAATCGTATTGCGGACTTACACCACTATATTGGCCTGTTAACGCTGCATCATTCGTTGCCGCATACATAACCACAGACCCAGGATTATATGTATATAACATTACATATATGTGGCATCCAGTAGGCATAGTGTTATCAGGCACTCCCCCATTGAACTTGAATCCATACATCTCTGCGTACCCATATGTATGATTACCACCAACAATCTGGGAATAATCATCTGCGTCTGTAAACTTGGTATGTCCAGCAGAAACTGTCAAAGGACTTATATTCGCACTGACCATAACTGAACAGCAAACGATTGTACACACCAAAGCAAAGATCATTAGTCCTCTTTTTACTGATTTCATCTTACACGCCTCCATTCTCTTCTTCATTATCCCGTTGACGTCAGCATGCGCCAAATTGGGACGCTTCTATTTGTAACTTGACACTACCATGCCCCATAGTGATAGTCAACGGACACATCTGTCCCTTTATCCCGAAACGCCTGAAAACAAGATGTATACGATTATTGTCCATCACTGGTAATTCTCCTGCATATACAGGGTTAATCGCTGGTCGAGAGTCTGAGTTATCTGTTCTGGTGATCGATTTTGAGAATAATAACTGTTAATCTCTTCACTAATAATATCGAATATGCCCCAATCATACGTGGCAACATTATCAACCATGGATATCTCCTGCAAGAAACGGTCCACATCTGCTTGCGTTACTTCTTTATCACAAATAATGCACCCCGCCAGAACATCATCTTTAATAGAATTCGAATCAAGCGCCATTTCACAAACAATATCAACTGTTTTCTTTGTGACAGGAATACAGCCGGAATTGACCGTTTGTTTCTGCGCATTCTCAGACAGAAGTGCTGACAATACTTCCCAACAGGCATCCTTATTCTTTGCTGTTGAAGAAATAGCAAGACAGCACTGGGGCACAGCTAGATAAACTGAACCATGTATTGACGGGTATCCAATATATCGGAAGGCTCCTTTATTGGCTTCTTCAGAAGAAATATAACAATATCCTATAGATGATGTCATCAGCACCTTTCCATTCATGACATCTTCTTCATCTGCAAAATGACTTTGTGAAACAGGAAGGGATACTACTATGGAAACCAGAGCCTCTAATTCTTCTTGGGTTATTTTCTTTCTTCCATCGTAAGCACCATATAAATCCGTGAAGTTGTAGCGGATCGCCATATCAACTATATCAGATGCTGAAGTTACAGAATAAAGGATATCATGGTCTTCAGCATATTGATACAAACTGAAAATAGAGGTATCCTGCACAGAATCTAACACATTCTCTTGAACATAGAAGCCGAATGTCACATATCCAGCAAAAAGCTGATAACATGAACCTTCCTCATTAAACACGAGCCTTTGAGCTGCATCGGTCATTGTTGAACTCGCGTTTTCAATTGAGTTCACATAGTCAGCCATATCTATGACCATTCCATTTCGCCCCATATATTCATAATCAAATCGAGTCCCATAGAATATGTCAGGGGTATTGCCTTCATTGAAGTACTGTGTCAAAGCAAGATTTGTTTTGGTTCTGTTTCCGGTTGTGTAGCTATCAAACCGTTCTCCGTAATCTTCTAATATCACCCTATATTTTTTGTTTGAAGAGTTAAAGGTATACACCGCCCATTGCAAAACAAGATCATCATATACTCCATACCCGCCTATCTTAAGAGTTTGAACTTGGGATCGATCAATTGACGGATCGTAGTGAAATAGTATGACCTCAGAAGTTTGATCTCGATACTCATAACTTATAGCAAATCTTTCGTCATCCAACTGGATCTTCTTACTAGGAGTATATAAGGTTTTCATTGGCGGACGAATATCTATGCAATTCCAATCCGCTAAACGTTCGACCTGCATGGCGGACAGATTCACTTTGTATTCTCCATCCGGATTAAAGTAGTATTGTCCTTCAACATCCTTGCCTTTGACGCCAATATCCTTGCTTCTGGCGAGAGCCGGACATGAGCCAGTTTCAAAATTTACCTCGTGGTAGATGAATTCGCCCATCTCCTTCTCCTCGATAACATAATACTTTCCGTCATCTTCAAAGAATCCCACTCCATCCACGTAGCATGAGAAACCAGGTTTTATCGCCTTGATCAATTCGCCGCCCATGGTATACCTTGCAATAGTCGATGCACCGACAATAACAAAGCCTTCATAAATTGGCACAATATAGTATGGCTCAAAATCGGTCTCAACAGTGTAAAGAAAGTCCCCCGACTTTTTGTCTAAGAATACTGCGGTTCTTTGCAGATCGACAGGGTTATCTCTGTATTTCGCCACGTCTTCTTTCTCGTACCCCAAAAAAACATATTCATTCTCCAGTACTGCACAGAGAGCCTGATCTCCAAGTAGTTCAAGTATATGGAGTTCTTCTCCCTTATCATTTACAGTAATAACATCCGTAAACTGATCCTTCAATGTGCCACCTTTATCAAACTGCGTATATACAACGGAGATGCAAGTATTTTCTGCGTCCTTAAGCACACTTCGAAGTTGAGCCTCATATCCATCTTTTTGCGGAATCTCATAAGTACTCGACGAATATGCTCCGGATGCAAACTTAGTATTGTCCATTCTTTTTTTACATGAACTTGAACTGATTACAAGAGACAGGACAAGTACAAGAGATATCGCTTTTGTCTTCTTCATCATCTTTATTCACTTCTCAATATCATATCTGAAGATGAATCTCCGGATACAAATCCTCATTCTCTTCTGGACCATATGTGTCTGAATAAAGAGAATCCCCGGTCACAGCATTAATCATGATTTTCCCATCAAACAATATCTGCTCATTATTCGGATCAGTAATGATATAGTAGATCTCCCAGACAGGAATCAGATAGAGATCATGACTCTTTTTGTCTTCTTCTGATTCATCAGCATTTCTTGGAGAAGGATCAAATACCGCATATACCAACTCTGCACAATAAACTTCAATGTTTTTTCCGAATATATCCTTTAGTTCTGAATTAGTCGAGGATTCTGGGTCATACAATAATGCCTTATGGATTCCATCTAAGCACTCTTCAGGATCAACTATTGATACATCAGATTGTACTGTTCCCGTAATATCGTATCTCGCTCGTTCCAATGAGAAGAGACAAGTCTGGTTCGGGTTGATGCGTTCACTATCCAGTATTCCCGTATCCGCAAGTCTTGACGGTCCGATAACCCCTGTCCATTCGTAAGTCGCATAACCATATCCGATTCCGATATCCGAACCATATACTGGCAAATCATCGACGTACTGTGCACTGACGTGTGCATATTGTAATGTTTCTAAATCTGTTGGCGCAGCAAAATAGTCCAGACTCGCGTACTCTTGGGGAAAGACATCAATCGCATATGTCCAGCATGGAACTTGAACATTTTCACTAATCCCAAGTCTTCTGGCTATTTCATCATATCCATCCAACTCGTTTAATCTTACGAACTGAACGTTTTCTATGTTTTCCCTGGAAATAGTTCGATCCAGATTATAATAATCATAGCCGTTTGCTGAAATCGGAACTCCCGTACACCAGTCTTTGATTTCACGGAATCCGAATACAAACCAATCCTCGCCCCATGAATCAGCTAAAGCCGCATACTTAGCGCTATATACATTAACAGTTTTCTTTCCATAGGCAGCTTGCAAATAGTCTTCGGCAAATGACAAATCAAATTCTTCAAAAGCTTTCTTCGGATCGCTTCTCCCTCCAGGAATATCTGTCTCTTTGCTCTCTAGTTCAGAAGCATCACTTGTATTCGTCTTTTCTGCGGTTTCTTTATCCGAATATGGCGGTATACTTATGCTTTGAACCGAGCGATCTGCCTCCTGCAAAGAAGAATCGTTGCAGGAGGTCATCGTCAGCAGAATTGCAAATACCAGCATAAATGAATATCCAGTTCCACGTTGTCCCATTTTGCACACTCCACATTAGGTCAGTTTCATTCGATTTAGTACGGATTCGAACTCCAATCGAACTTAGCTTCATAGGCAACATTCCAGTCACTATTTGTCTTCAAACAGTATGGTTGCCCGGATCCGCCATATCCTGAAAGATAGGAATAATTGTAATGTCCCTGTGCTGTTGGTCCACTAAATGTAGCATAGTTGCTTGCCATATTATGAGTTTGAGTGTACAAACGCGAATAGATATATTTCCCATCCGGGAGATAGTTTTCACTGTGATTACTAAATTGAAACGAGCGTAAACGCATATAGCACTGTGACCGAGTGGTGGATGTATAGCTTAACTGCGTTGTAAAGGATGAACCACCAGCACTAACTGATATCGTCGAATATCTTGTATACGGCGGATCTGATGCACTAACAACCACAGAAATGCAACACAACATGCTAAGTGCTAGAAATAACGCAAGAACACTTTTCTTTGTTTTCATATCATAAACCTCCAATCTATCATTTCAGTTTTTAGAAACATGATACGTATCATGACTTGACACTACCACGCCCCATAGTGATAGTCAACGGACACATCTGTCCCTTTATCCCGAAACGCCTGAAAATAGGATAAAGGGACAGATGTGTCCGTTCTAAAAGCAATTCGGATTTATACATGTTTTGGGACGCTGAAAGCATAGCTACTCTCTAATACGCACCGAATGTTCCAGTATTGTCGCAGGTCAGAGTAAGAGAATAATTGCGGGTCTGATTCGAGTATGTTGCTGTTCCACTGATTCTTGCATAAGCTACACTTGGGGATTGGATCCCTGACGAAATTGTTGGTGTGCTCGTCCACTGGGAACTCGATGGCTTAGTGAAGGATCCGCTGGCTGAAGTGCAGATACAAATAAATAATCCGTATTGAAATGTGCCTTCGACTGTAATCGTAAAAATCCGATTACCATCGTTGCCATAGTAATTTCTACTAGCGTGACCAGTGTCCGATTCCCTTGTTAATTGCTGTTCTCTGACTGTTGTAATAATCGTATTGGTAGCATAATCTATATCTAAACAGAAGTACTCCTCATTGTTGGGTACGAAGAGTTCCGTCTCATCTACGAAACAATAATTTGTCAATACATTGTTGAATTCAGCCTGAGAAGTTATCTGATGTGTTTTACAGTACTCGATTAGATTGAATTTGTTTTCTTCTGCCATCACACCAAACCCGGACATAACAAAGATAACTACCATACAGATTACAACATTTAATATCCTATTCATTCTTCTCATTTTTCCGATATCTCCTCACTTGTCATCTCAACTTCTTCAGAATAAGCATCTTCAGCAGTGTATGGCTCGTCGTTCAAATAGATGATTCCCGTTCCATTAACAATTGGATTTCCAAATTCGTCAGTTGTTCTCTTGGGGCCAAAAAAATCCGGGTACAGAGTATTAACCTCATAAGAAAGGAATATGCGATAAGCGACCAGTATGATTAAACACACTATCAGTATGATCACATTCCTTCTCTTGGCCCGATCCAATTGCTTTTGCGTCTCAAACAGAATACGCCGTTCCACTTCAAGTTCCTGTTTTTTCTCAGAAACACAGTCTTTCATCTTGTCTAGTGACCGATATGCCTTTTCTACTTGTTTAAGCACAGATATCTCCTCTCTTACAGCGTCCAGTATCTGTAGGTCATTATTGCTATCAGAATGACAGTTACCGCCAGAATAACAACTGTCAGTTTTTTCTGGATACGGATTCTCCGCTCCAGCGTCCCGATAAAAGATTTCAATTCAAGAGTGTAGAGACCTCTCATCTCTTCGGAAAGAGAATCGATCTTAGTATTGAGAATGTCCGGTTTTTTATCCCTCTTCTCTTCTGCCGCATCTTGACCTTCTGCCGCATCTTGACCTAGCAAATCAGCGATGCTAATACCCAGAGCCTCAGCAATCTTAGGAATCATATCCGTGCCGGGAATCGTTTTTCCATTTTCCCATCGGCTAACTGTCTTAGGAGTAACTGGGGTTTTCTCTGCCAGTTGGTCCTGCGTCATATATGTCTGTTCTCTGAATTGACGTATTCTCGTACCAATTCTGTAATCTGTCTTCCAAATATCCTTCATTCTTCCCGTTCAAATAATTCTTTCTTCAGATTAGTTGCTTTCTATTTCTGATGCTTGCCACGCTTTGAATGTACCATTTCCTTCCATAAGATGCAACGGACACATCTGTCCCTTTATCTCGTAATGCCTGAAAATACGAGATTTGTAACAGTGTTATATTCAGCAGTTTTGTCTCATTGCCTGCTATGGAAGAGTCCGCGACTCAGTTGAGTGATGCAGGTTTTCCAAAGGCTATGGCGATTAAAAGAGGGATTCTCCGCTCGGGCGGAATCAGTTTGCTATAGCTTCACAAGTGAAAATAGCGTATGAATTGAGTTCGAAATGTGATTATTTCTGTGTAACCGCTACCGTTTTCCTTGTATTACATGTATATGAGATGCTAAAATAGGCGCGTCGTGAGAGAGCTATGCCGGAAACCCGGTTTCCATATCTCCTGAACAAGGCGGATGTGCTTCTACGATAACATGTAAAAGATCGAGGAATCCTTACTATGAGTGACGCGGAAAAGAAATTTAAACTTCTTATCATCAACCCCGGCTCCACCTCCACGAAGGTGAGTCTTTTCGAGAATGAAACATCCCTCTTCGAGAAGAGTCTCTTCCACGATGCGGACGTATTGCTTACATTCCCGCATGTCAATGATCAGATGCCTTTTCGGTATGGCGTCATCCTCGACATGCTGAAAGACGAAGGCTACGCACCGGAAGATATCGATGTCTTCGTTGGACGCGGCGGCTCGGCACATACACAGCCCGGCGGGATCACGAAGATCGACCAGCAGCTCTATGACGATACGGTCGCCGCAGTCGGCGGCAGCGAGCACCCTGCGAAGCTGGGCGTCATGCTTGCCTGGAAATTCGCGCAGGAATATAACAAGCCGGCGTTTACGCTGAATCCGACTAATGTAGATGAGTATTGCGAATATGCTCGTCTTACGGGCATCAAGGGAATCTACCGTGTGTCCCACTCCCACGTTCTGAACCAGAAGGCGGTAGCCGAATACCATGCGGAACACGCGCTTGGCAAGAAGTACGAAGAATGCAATTTCGTCGTCGCCCATATCGACGGCGGCATCACGGTCAGTGCTCACGATCACGGTAAAATGGTCGACGGTAACATGGGCGCCGACGGCGAAGGTGCTTTTACCCCGACAAGAATCGGAAGCGTTCCGGTACTGGCGCTGCTGGACTATATTGAACAGCATTCTGTCGCGGACGTAAGACTCCGCTGCTCACGTGCCGGCGGATTTGTCGATCTCTTCGGCACCGCCAATGCAGACACCATTCACGAACTGCTTGAGAAGGGTGATAAGAAAGCCGATCTCGTCTGGAATACGATGCTGTACCAGATCTGTAAGATGATCGGCGAGATGAGCTGCGTGCTCTGCGGTAAGGTCGACGGGATCCTGCTGACGGGCGGACTTCTCCGCTTCGCCGACGTCAAGGAGACGATCGAGAAGCGTTGCGGCTGGATCGCACCGATCAGTGTATACCCGGGCGAGATGGAACAGGAAGCGCTGGCTCTTCCGGCTCTTCGTGTCATGCAGGGAAAGATCACTGCCCAGACCTACTCCGGTCAGGATGTATGGCAGGGTTTCGAAGGATTTGAGATGTAAGAAAGTGAGGACAGATTATGAGTTTGATCGAGAAAATCAGAGCAAAAGCACAGGCAGATGTAAAGAGGATCGTCCTTCCTGAGGGCGATGAACCACGTACCGTTAAGGCGGCGGAGATCATTAAGAAAGAAGGGCTTGCCGAACCAATCCTGGTCGGAGATCCGGAAAAAGTCGGGAAAGTCGCTTCGGAGAAAGACGCCGATATTGCAGGTATTACGATCATCGATCCGCTTAAGAGTGAGAAATTTGACGAATACTCCTCTGCTCTCTACGAACTGAGAAAGGCCAAGGGCATTACCGAGGAAGACGCTAGAAAGCTGGTAGCCGACCCCATGTATTTCGCCGTGATGATGGTCAAGCTCGGCGATGCGGACGGTCTCGTATCCGGCGCTGTGCATACCACCGGCGATATGCTCCGCCCGGCACTTCAAATCATTAAGGCGAAGCCCGGAATGTCGATCGTGTCCAGTTCTTTTCTTATGGAATGCCCGAATAAGGCGCTCGGCGAAGACGGCCTTCTGGTCTATGCCGACTGTGTCGTGAACCCTTGTCCGAATGCCCAGGAACTGGCACAGATCGCTGTATCTGCTGCAGAGACCGCCCGTGTGCTGTGCGGTATCGAAGAGCCCCGTGTCGCCCTTCTTTCCTTCTCGACGAAGGGAAGCGCCAAGCACGATCTGGTTACCAAGGTGCAGGAAGCGACCGCGCTGGCCCATGAACTTGCACCGGACCTTCTCCTCGATGGCGAGATGCAGTTCGATGCGGCTCTCGTGCCGGAGATCGGCGCATCGAAGGCTCCGGGAAGCCCGGTGGCCGGACGTGCCAATGTCCTGATCTTCCCGGATCTGCAGGCCGGAAATATCGGATACAAGATCACCCAGCGGATCGGCGGCGCAGACTGCTTCGCTGTTCTGCAGGGTCTTGCCAAACCGTGTAATGACCTGTCCCGCGGCTGCTCCGTGGAAGATATCGTCAATACGGTCGCCATGACAGCTGTTCAGGCACAGTGATATAAACTAAGTCCGCAGAAAGGAGGAGTGTATATGGCCAGGTTCTTCGTCTGTTCGGATATTCACGAGGCGGAATCCCGTCTGGAAATGTATCTTGCGAACCAGAGCGCCATCGATACTGTCATCGTCTGCGGGGATCTCGAGATGGAAGTATACGATGTGGAAGAAATCATCCGACGGTATACTTCCCGGTCGATCGACATCCGCTTCGTTCGTGGAAACTGTGATGTTTTCTTCTCCTCCAGTGCGAAGGTCCCGGACCAGATCACGGTCACGCTCACCCCGAAGCACCGGGCGTTAGTTACACATGGACATCTGTACCGTGCGAACCGGGAGCTTATGGCCTATGCGGCGAAAGAGAACCACTGCAATATCGTGATCTATGGTCACACTCACATACCTCTCGACAAGGAGGAATACGGTATCCGCTTCCTGAATCCCGGATCCGTAAGAGACGGAAGCTACATGATCATCGAGACCGATGGAAATGGAGATATGGAAGTCACATTGAACTGAAAAAAAGACGGATATCTTCTCAGGATATCCGTCTTCTTATGTCTGGTGAATCCGTTCTCAATCCTCGTTTACATAGCCGTAGTTGACGTAGAATTCGTCATTAACGATCCAGCCTGTAAAACCGAGATATCCGACATGTGTCGGAGCAGGCTGTCCTCCGTAATAGTAGTACATGTCGATGAATGGCTCAGAATCGGCGGAGAAGTCCGTGTATTCCCGTTCTGCATCGTAATGGTATGTGCCGTCTGACTGCGTGTAATAGCGGCGGATCCAGTTATCGTAGCCGTTATAGAATGTCTGCTCATAGTCGCTGCCCAGGCCGATCTCCTCAAGATTCCCGCCTTCTTCCATGTAGAAGGAGCAATCAAAGAAATTGATCGATTTGTTATCGTGATCGGCAAATTCGTAGTAATCCTTCTGTGACGGGTCGATGATGACACAGCAATCGAAGTATTCCGTGATGCATGTCAGCCCTTCGTTGAAGCAATGGATGGTCCTTCCGGGATTCCCGTTTCCGATGTTGGGATGGTCGAGTGTAAGTCCGATCACTGTTGCCATGTGGCAGGATCCGAAGAATGCTCCATCCGGATCCTCGATACGAAGGCCGGAGATCTTATATCCGTTTCCGAAGAACACGCCACGGAAGACTGTCTCAGCATCGGTGTTCCGGTCTCTCGAGCGATTTCCCATAGTCGCCCATTCATAGGAAGACAGATCGATATCATTCAGAAGATGCACATAGTACATCGTCGAAAGATCATCACCCTGCATGGCATCCAGTGCATTTACATAATAATTGACAGAGGCCAGCTGCTCAGGAGTCGATACCCAGAATACAGCCGATCCCTTCTCCATATCCGTGATCGATGCGCGGATATATTCCATATCTACAAGATCCGGAATATCACCGGTGTCGAACACGTTCGCCCAGTAGGAATCGTGCGGATCCGTCTCAAGAAGTGTCTCCACGTCGAAGTTCAGGTCTCTAAGGAGCACTTCTGTCTTGTCGATAAGGATATACGTTCCTTCTTCAGAAGCATCGTATTCCACTTCCAGATAGTCCCCGTTCCGGGTGATGGGACAATCCACACGGATCAGTCCGGAATAGGTCTCCTTCACAAGTTCGACATTCTCTACTTTGACCTCCGGATCATTCACCTCGATCTTGATTTTCGCGCCGACATATGCATCGTCCGCCGTAATTTTTATGCCATCGCTTAAGAACCGGCCCTCATCCCAGTAGTAGAGGGCACCCTTGTCCACGAAGCTGACCACTCCGTAATCCGGAAGCCAGACATCCTCGACATTCTTCCCGGCAAGATCCAGTGTCACGGTCGTTTTCTCCGTTTCGGTCATGTGAGCAAACTCGGTCTTCGTAAATACCGTATTCTTCTTCTGCCCGCTAAGGACCTGCTCACGAAGGAGATACAGTCTTCCCGTCAGTGTCCAGGATGCGTAGAAGCAGGCATCTGTTTCATTCTGTTTATTCTGCCGCTCCATACACATGCCGTCTTCGAGTTTCCGAAGGATGCTGTCACTTCCTTCCAGCTCGATATTTCCGAGGCCGTTAGCCATGTATTTATGTCGTTCTATCTCATTTCCGGAAAGATCACGGACCACCAGTTCCCGATCGTCTTCATCCTCCCAGATCTGGAGTTCACCGCTTCCCGGAATATATACGACCCAGGATGCACAGTTCGCCAGCCATTGGACATCCCGGACGCCCTTCTCATTCAGAAAGGAAAACGTATAATAACAGATCATCAAGTCGTCCTTGTCCGGATCAGGCAGAAATGTATACATCGTATCGAGGAAATACATGCCGCCGACATCCATGAGTCCCTCGTGGTATTGGATGCTCTGTGGCACCGTCTCCCCTTCGACTTCCATAGTTATTTCCGTATGAGAAACGGTAATCGTCTCTTCTTCGCCGATATAGAAAGCATCGGCGAAGAGGATGGTTTCAATCTTTTTGGTAAGATCCATCCCCTCCTGCGTATCTGTCCGGAACAGCTCCATTCCCAGGAAATTCATGTACCCGTCGGAATTGACCGACATAGGAAGATAGAACTCCGTTCCTGCACTGAAGAAAGGGTTGCTCTTCTCCATATCCGTCTTTACGGTAATCGTATCGTCACTAATGACGACGGATATTCCGGTATCGTCAATATCCGTAATCGTGAACAGAAGACCATCTCGGAACACTTCAAAGGTCCTTTTGTTCGGTGTGATGCGAAGGACCGGACCGTGTTCATCGCACCAGATCCCTGCGATGGAATCCGGATCCACTCCTCCGGGTTCCTCCCATTCCCGGTCTTTACCCTTCTTGGGATCCTCCTTGGATTCTTCCTTGTTATCGGATTTCTTTTTCTTCCGGGATGTTTCTTCGGTTTCTGTCTCTTCGGTTCTGTCTTTCTTCTTACACGAGCAGACGCCGGTCACGACTCCCAGAAGGAGCATCACCGTTACTGCCCATACTGCCCATCTCTTCATGATCTTTTCCCTTCACATCTACCCAAAGTTTCTCTTTTCCTTCTTCTGATTATACTCGATATTGTCTTTCCTTCACAGACAATTAAAGCGGAGAAGGATGTAGCGATACTGCCGAGAAGTATCGTAATTTTGCCGAAGTCCTGCTCCCGAGTTGAAAAATAGGACTGAAAGAAAGTATAATGAGCACATAACCGTTAAGGAGGGAGTTTTTATGGCTTGTTTTATAGTTCCTGCTACAGAGGCCATCGTGACAACGATTGCTGCGAAGGTCCTTGCGAAGAAAGAAAAGAATATGGAGATCCATCACGAAGGGAGTTCTGCGGGAATCGTGGAAAAATCACATTTCTCGAGAAAGCTCGGCTGGCTGAATAATATGCTCTGGGGCGGTTCCGCACTTCTGGCTCTGGAACACGTTTGGCACGGTGAAGTTGTGCCGTGGTTCCCGTTCCTGACCGCCGCATCCGATGCGTCTTCTCGTGCGGAGATGTTCCACGAGATGGCGACTGTCGGTGTAGCTATGGCAGCACTGGTTACAGTTACCTGGGCAATCATGGTACTGGTTTCTTCCCGTATTGAGAAGAGGGAAGACACGACTGCTTCCGTTTCCGAAGCTGCTGCTGAAACCGTTTCTACTTCTGATAACAAGTAAGGAGGGACCGATATGACACTGCTCATTTCCGTTTTTGCAGCTGTTATCGCCACTGTCGTCTGGTACAAGCATGCACCGAATGACAACTGGAAGGTCGGAACTCTTGCACTGATGTACTGGGGCGCTTCCCTGATGTGGATGTGTGACGCCATCTTCGAGTATGCTGAGCTGAAGGAAGAATTCTTCCAGCCGGCGGCAGCAGATATGCTGAATGACCTTTTCCTCGGTCTGACCGTTGTAGCGCTGGGTCTTGTCATCTGGCTGGTCGTACTTCTGGTCAAGGATCCGAAGGGCGTGCTCCGCGGTAAGCTTCTGGCGAAGAAGAACGACTGATCCCCGAAGGATCAGTGGAGGTTTCATGAAAACACAGATCAAGCAGATCCTACAAGCTGTGGAACGCGGTGAAATGACTTCGGAGGAAGCTCTTCTGAAGCTGAAGATCGCGCCCTACGAGGATCTGGGTTTTGCAAAGGTAGACTATCACAGGCATGTCCGTCAGGGCATGCCTGAAGTAATTTATGGCGCAGGAAAAACGGCGGAACAGATCATCGGGATCGTGGATTCGATGCAGCGAAACGGTCAGGAGAATATCCTGGTCACCCGTCTTTCCGAAGATAAGGCGGCCGTGATGAGAGATGCGGCTCCGTCAGGAAGTGACGCCGAGACAGCCGGAAGTGCGCACGCGCATTTCAAGTATTATGATGAGGCCCGTATAGGTGCATACGGATGTCCCCCCGCCCCTGACGGGATCGGCAGGATCGTCGTCGCGACAGGCGGAACCAGCGATATTCCAGTTGCAGAGGAAGCCGCCGTTACGGCGGAATTCTTCGGCAACGAGGTCGTGCGTCTCTATGATGTAGGCGTCGCAGGCCTTCATCGACTCCTCGCTCATAAAGAAGAGATCATGACCGCGAGCGTCATCATCGCCATCGCCGGCATGGAGGGGGCGCTGGCCAGTGTGATCGGCGGTCTTGCGGACTGTCCTGTCATCGCTGTCCCCACGAGCGTCGGATATGGCGCGGCCTTCGAAGGGCTCTCGGCGCTGCTGTCGATGCTCAATTCCTGTGCCAGCGGTGTGTCCGTCGTCAATATCGATAATGGATTCGGTGCCGGCTATATGGCCAGCATGATCAACCACATGGAGGCAAAAACATGAAGACACTGTACATCGACTGTTCCATGGGCGCTGCCGGCGACATGCTGACCGCTGCACTTCTCGAGCTCATTCCCGATCGGGAGAAGATCCTTGCCAAACTGAATTCACGCGGGATCCCGGGCGTCGTATTCCAGGCGGAGGAATCCGTCAAATGTGGGATTACGGGAACGCACATGTCCGTTAAGGTCGATGGCGTCGAGGAAGACGAGCACCTTCACGATCACTGCCACGGGCATGGTCATGATCACGAGCATCACCACGACCACCCGCACGGTGGGGATGAACATGAACACGAGCATGAACATGAACATGGTCACAGTCATCATCACAGCGGCCTTCACGATATCGAGCACATCGTATATGACCATCTTAAACTGCCTACTGAGGTCGCACTGAATGTGATGGCTGTCTATCACGAGATCGCCGAGGCGGAGAGTCATGTACACGGTGTTCCCGTGGATCAGATCCACTTCCATGAAGTGGGGATGATGGACGCCATCGCGGACATTACTGCCGTATGTCTTCTCATGTATACGCTGAAACCGGACGAAGTCGTGGTTTCTCCGATCCATGTCGGTTCCGGACAGGTGAAGTGTGCGCACGGGGTCCTTCCCGTACCCGCTCCGGCTACCGCCTATATTCTTCGTGACATTCCCACCTATGGCGGCAATATTCAGGGGGAGCTCTGTACCCCGACGGGCGCCGCTCTCCTGAAGCATTTCGCCACGCGTTTCGGTTCCCAGCCCTTGATGAAGACCTCGGCCATCGGATATGGCATGGGAAAGAAAGACTTCCCGCAGGCCAATTGTGTCCGCGCGATGCTGGGTGAGACAGAAGATGCGAATAAGAAGACGGATGTGGCGCAGCCCTCAGAAAGGACTGCTTCTGCCCCGGAACAAGCTTCTTTCGCCGAAGCCTGTGGTGCCGATAAGACCGTCGTCGAGCTGTCCTGTAATGTGGACGATATGACCGGTGAAGCCGTCGGATTCGCCATGGAGAGACTCTTCGAAGCGGGTGCCAATGAGGTGTATACGGTGCCGTGCGGCATGAAGAAATCCCGCCCGGGTATTCTTCTGACCGTGCTATGTAAACCTGAAGATAAGGAGAAGATGGTAAAACTTCTCTTCGCCCACACGACCACGATCGGTGTTCGTGAAACACTGTTTAACCGGTATGTGCTCGACAGAAGGATCGAGACGATCGATACATCGATGGGACCCGTAAGGAAGAAGATCTCCTCCGGGTACGATGTGACGCGCATGAAGTACGAGCATGAAGATCTCTCACGCATCGCGAAGGAACAGGGGATCTCCCTGTCCGAGGCGCTGCTGCGTGTGCATATGGAAGATCAGTGATCAGACCAGTTTGTCGAATCTTTCCTGGAAGATCTTCTTGTTATTCTCGAAGAGGTTATTGCCTTCTGTGTCGATGGATACGATCAGCGGGCCGAACTCCTTGACTTTCATGATCCAGAGTGCCTCCGGCATGCCGAAGTCCTCTACCCATTCCACATCGACCAGCTCTTCCACTTCCTGTGCGGCGACGACGGCGCATCCACCCGGGAATGCACAGTGGATCGCGCCGAATTTCTTACATGCCTCGGCGGTCTTATCCATCATGCCGCCCTTACCGATCACCAGGCGGACTCCCGTCTTCTCGATGAATTCCGCTTCGGCCGACTCCATACGGCGGCTGGTCGTCGGTCCGACGGAAACCATATACTGCTTGCCGTTCTCATCTTTCCCGACGATCGGTCCGGCATGGAAGATCGCCCCTTCTTTAAGGGAGATCTTCGTGGGAAGGATACCTTCTTTAACCACCCGTTTATGTCCGCTGTCACGGCATGTGGAGAGATAGCCCGTAAGATAGACGGTGTCCCCGATCCTAAGGTCCTTGATCTGTTCGTATGAAATAGGAGTAGTCAGTATTTTCTTCATGGTATTACACCTCCAGGGACTTCTTATGTGAGAACACTTCGGACGACAGGTCTGCGTGGATGACCATATCGCCGCGTCTTGTGGCCCAGCAGCCCGTCGTGATGCCGACACCCAGTGTGGCCGGGTGATGGGCGGCAGCCTCGATATTTACACCGAGCACGGTCTGGCTTCCGCCGAATCCCAGCGGGGCGATGCCAAGAGAATTCAATCCTGCGAAGATCTCCTCTTCCAGCTTCGCGACTTCCGGATAGGAGGAGTGGGTACCGAGAGGACGCAGGAGCGCCTTCTTCGAGAGCATGGCGGACGTTGCGGCACAGGTGCCGAGTCCGATGCCCACGCACAGCGGTGGGCAGGCGTTGACGCCCCAGTCCAGGATCGTCTGGTATACGAACTTCTTGATACCCTCGACGCCCTCCAGCGGCATCAGGACCTTACTTCTTCCGGGCAGAGAGCATCCGCCTCCGGCCATATACATGCGAAGACGAAGATCGGAGCTTCCCGGAACCAGTTCATACTCGATATAAGGGGCACCGAAGCCGGTGTTGTCGCCGGTGTTGTGTTCGCCGAGTGGTTCCACAACATTCGGGCGCAGAGGAGTCTCCAGCGTCGCCCGGCGGCAGCCTTCGACCAGTACATCCTTGATCTCTGCCTGATACGGGAATTCGGTCCCGACCTCGACGAAGTACTGGATCACGCCCGTATCCTGACAAAGCGGGCGGTGCAGTTCTTTTGCCAGGGAAAGATCTGTCAGCATGCACTCATACATCGTCTTCGCGTTCTCGATTTTCTCCTGTGCGTGCATCTCCCGGAGCCGTGCTTCCACATCGTCCGGCAGGTAGATCCCTGTCATCGCGGTGAAGTCCTGGACGGATTTAATAAACCTGTTTCTTAACGTCTCTTCCATAGAGTGCCTCCCTGCGTTCGCACTTCGTCATATGGTGAAGTGCTTCATTGCACTGAAAAGTATTACATAAACAGAGGTGAAATTCAAACTTTTCTTGTGATCCGGGAATCTTCGCTGATCGAGGAAACACCGGAATACGTGCGCCTGTCCCGGAGATTTCCTTTCTTATGGTTTTTCGGCTACAATAGTAGCAGGTGCGATGGAAGAATCGCCGGAAAACTGACACCAAAAGGAAGATAACGACATGCTGATAAACAGATATAGAGAGAATACAACATCCGGATCCGTGAAGAAGATCCTCGCGGTCCTCCTCTCCCTTGCCGTGGTTCTGGGCAGTGCCGCATGCAGTAAGAGCGAAGAGACGACGAAGAAAAAAAAGAAGAAAAATACGAAGAAGACTACGACAGTGGAGACGAGTGACACGGAAGTACCAACGGATGTTCCGACAGATGTACCGTCCGATCCGACGACGGAACCTACGGATACGACCACTACGGAGACGACTTCCGATACGACTTCTGAAACAGGCCTTCCCGAAGGGCAGAAGGTTCCTCTCGATCCGGCCATCGGCTTCGGCTCCGGGTCACAGGATGAGATGACGGCTCGTCTACTGGAACTGGACCGTGTCGTCGCCGCCGAGCTTCGCACCTCATATAACGGACTTGCGAAGTATCTAGTGATCTTCGAGATGCCACTGGACTGGAACGATCCGGATGGTGCGACCTTCATGCTCCGCTCTACATTCACCTATTCCTCGGACGATGCGCCGAATACGTTCCTCTGTAACGGGTACATGATGTATGACCAGATGTTCGATTTCATCTACCGGTATGAAGTGGCCGAGCGCTACGACACGAATGAGATCGAGTGCGAATTCCGTTTCTTCGGGGCATCGGTACCTGAAGGACTTTCGAATGATTCTACTGAACTGTGGGGGTATCTGAATGCGGAGAATGCCGCCGCGGATTTCCACCACATCATCACCCAGTTCAAGACGATCCTCACCGGGAAATGGGTCTTCACCGGTGGCAGTAAAGGCGGGCAGCTGACACACTTCCAGTCCCATTTCTATCCGGACGACGCGGATGTGTATTTCTCGATGGTGGCTCCGGGTGGTGTCTCTCCGGAAGCGCCGGATTTCTTCGACAACATTTATACCCGCATCGGTGACGAGGCCTTCGGGCAGGACCGTGCGAAGCGATATCGTGATCTGGTCCTCGAATTCCAGGTCGAGGCCATGAAACTCAAAGGTGATCTGGCCGAAAGATACTATCAGGCGGGACTTGCAGACGGGTGTACATTCAATGACTTCACGACCCCGGAGATCCTCTACGATATGCTCGTTCTGGAATTCGCGACCACGACCTGGCAGTACTATCAGGATTTCACCACCATATCGGATATACTGGGCATGGACAGAACCGGTACGGATTTCGAAGATGCCGTCTTTACTCTGCTTTATAACACCAACGAACCGTATGTCTGGTCCACCAACAGTGTCTACTTCCCCTACTATGTTCAGGCCATCAAAGAAAACGGCGAGCATGAGTATGACTTCTCCTTCCTTCGCGAAGCGCTAAGAGAAGAGGGGTTGGAAGACCTTCTCACCGTAACGGAAGACATGGAGCAGAATCTCCTGTTCAAGATGGTGTTTACGGATGAGCAGCTCTCGGCCTTCACCTTCAACGAGCAGCTCTATCAGGACATGGTGGAGTGGTCGCATACAGTGGATAAGCCGGTCATCATGTTCTATGGCGGAACGGATGTATGGTATGAAGTACGTCTCCCGGACGTCACGGATAACCCGAATGTCCATATCTACGTTGACAAGACGGGATCTCATCAGACCAGTCTCTGGGGACTTGATCCGAGCGAGCAGGATGAGATCGATGCGATCGTGAAGGGTGCTCTCGGGATCTGACGGATCTATCCCATCTCGGCGATCAGTGTCGATGCACGGCTTTGGATGATTTTGCTGACATCCTCAGCCGATTTCGATCCGTCGAAGTATGCCGGTGCTTCTTCGCGGATGATCTCCATAATGGTCGGGTTCTTGCATACTTTGGTCGAGATGCGCTCGATCAGCGCGATAAACTCGTTTGCCAGCGCGTCGTCAAGCACAGGTACGGATGCTGCATACGAAGAATCCGGACCACCATACTTTTCCAGATCCTTCGGAAAATCTTCGATTTCCTTTCGGAGGGAAGCCGCCTCACGTTCACGTGTCACGGAGATAGCATACAGAGCTTGATCGCCTCCGATACTCATCTGCACTTCCGGGGACATGAGATATCGCACGAAGTCCCAAGATTCGTCCTTCGCAGTCGAGAAGGAAGAGATCGCAACCGATGATTGTGCCTCTGCAGCAAGTCCATCTCCCTTCACCGTCGGCCATCCGACACGCACAGCCTGTCCGTTACAGACTTTATACGAATCTCCGGCCGACTGAAGATTTCTCAGATTGACCGGCGTCATGGCACAGATACCGTCCTGCATCATCAAGGAAACGGGATCCCCATACGATCTGTCACAATAATCATTCCACAGATCCTCAAACGTTTCCTGAGTAATCTTCGGCGTGGCCAGTTTTGCATTCTCAAGTAGCATCCTGAAATCATCACTGTCGAAATTCACTACTCCGCGGCTGTAGTCCACATACTGTGACATATCGTGATAGAGAAAATACATCAGGAGCCCCATGCCCGTGAGCGGCTCGGTATCGGTATACCCGGGATTATAGTTATAGAGGATCGGATTCATGCCATCCGGAATCGCCCGCATCTTCTGCCCGAATTCCGTATTCGTCCAGCTCGAGACACTTCCCAGTATATCCGGATTTCCGATAAGCATGGAAATCGTGACAGTGATCGGCATCTGGAAGAGTTTGCCGTCATCTTCAAAAGCGCGGAAAATGTTATCGTAATAAAAACTTCTGTCGAGACCCTTATCCCCATCGATATACTGGTTCAGGTCAACGAGGATCGCGTCACTATTAAACTGACCATAGTCCGAGTAATTGATCAGAATATCCGGCCCATCTCCCGATTTCATGTCGAGAAGCAGTCTGTCCGCCGCATCAGCCTTCAGCGCCGCATCAAAGCCATAGGGATTCCGATCCGGGAAATATACATATAACCTGCCAAGACTCTCCGGACGCTTGTTATACGAACGGATCACCTCGTAGTAATAGTCGCTGATCTCATTCACTCCGACTTTCAGGATGCGTCTGCCGGCATACGGATTCGTCGCTTCTTTGTGAAGTGTGATCACTTCTGCTTCGGAAGTGAGAAGTACAATATCTCCGGAAGAAAGGAGCCGGGCATTATAAATCTGCACGCCATAGATGTCCGTGTCTCCCCAGCGGAAGAGATTCTCCCGGTCGCCGGTTAGGAGATTAACCTTCACCATGCCCTCACCATCGTCTGTGAACACTTCCCCGTTATTGACGATGCGCCTATAGTCCGGCGGAATATTCGGGTCCAGTGCTTTTTCCTCGGAAAAAGTAAATGTATTCAGATCGAGTTCGCGATACTTGAATTCCGATTTAGCATCATAGTTGGAATAATCGACTATCTCCGCGACCTCATAGTATTTGCCATCGATCTCGTAGATATCGGAATACCATCCCAGGAGCTTCGCATGCTTGAGGAGATTCCAGTTCTCATCCATAAGGTAGACCTGATCTTCCCCATAGAAGAGAAACTGACCGTTCTCCATATGGATCACTTTCATATTTCCCACTTCAATAGTAAGAAGCGGATTTGCCACTTCCTCACGAAGGATCTCGCCATTTGCATCGAAAAGGATCAAAACATCGTCCCATCCTCCATCTCCGGTCTCGTTGTAGTTTACTCGGAAACAGTTTGCAATAGCTGTACCGTCACGCAGCGGATATAGATGTGTTACCTCATAGTTCGCCGGAAGAACGAGGTTCGCGAGCAGTTCTCCGGACTCAGAACAGATCGCGATCCCTGAGTCAGCCTTCATCATCAGAAGCTCGTAGTACCGCATCAGTTCGTCCGGATCAAAGATATCGAGCGAGTGCTGTTCCTCCTCCTCGGCATCTGTCAATTCATAGTAATGATTATACGCAAATGCGATATTCTCGTTCAGAAATGTCATCTCCCCGAAGTGCTGTTCCGAAGGCTCTCTGTCCTTATTCCCATTTCGGGGGATCTGCAGTTTGATGGTCGTGTCCGAATAGTACGGATCTGTGTCCAGTACATAGTCCCCGTGTGGCGTACCGTCCGGATTCGTCGGAAGAAGATCCGGGATCACATCCGACGAGCCTTGCGTAGCATCTGTTCCCTTCTTCTTCTTGCAGCCCGCCGTGGATAGCAGCAGGGACAGGCCCAGTATCAGTGCTACCAGTTTCTCAATACGTCTTCTCATTATCCACTCTCCCAAACCAAATCGCACCCCTGCAATTCCGGCTTTCATACCCACGCGGACGCAACATACATCCAACTTAATTATACAGGGGATATGAGAAGAGAATATTAAGAACAGGTGACAGTATCGTCACTTATTGGCGCAATCTCACACTTTCCGTCCGTAGGGGATCTCGTAGCTCCATGGCGCGATGTCCTCGAATGTTTTCGCGACTGCGAAGACATCCTCATCGCGGAACTTCTTTCCGATGATCTGCATCCCGACGGGAAGACCGGATCTCGTGAGACCGGCCGGCACGGACGCTGCCGGATTTCCGGTAAAGTTCTGAAGATACGTCTCGCAGAAACCGATCAGCGGTTCGAGCTTTACTCCGTTCATCTCCAGGGGGCCGCGGGTATTGCCATCCTCCGCATTTCGGACAGGAGGGCAGATCGTGACCGGAGAAACGATGATATCGTACTTCTCGAAAACATCTTCCATCGCATCGAGGATCTCCGTACGAAGTTCATTGAAATAGCGGTAGTCCATGACCGTCGATCGGAGCGCGAGTTCGTTCCAGTAGATGAATTCTTCCGGAAGTTCTTCCCTATGGTCCCGGACCAGATCGAGGCCTTCTCTTCTCCACATCTCCAGGTCGATCGATGTATCGATACTGATGCTCCGGCACCAGAGTTCGGCATATTCATTAAAGGTATGCGGGAACGAGAAATGCACCGGCTCGATATGGGCGCCGGCAAGTTCCAGTTTCCCGGCCGCATTCGTTACGATCTCCGCCACTTCTTTCTCCACAGGAAAAATATCGAAGTCCGTCGTAAAGGCGATCTTCCAGTCCCGGATCGGCTTCTTCATGAGTTCCAGAAAATCCCGCTTTCCGTGATCGAGGCTCAACGGGTCTCTGGGGTTATAGCGGGCCATGTAGTTGAGCATCAGGGCGCTGTCACTGACCGTTCTGGTGATTGCCCCGTTGAAGCAATAAGGATGGGTCGCCGTCCATCCGTCCGGACGGCAGATGCTGGGGATCGTGCCCACCGAAGCCTTAAACCCGAAGCAGCCGCACCAGGAAGAAGGAATACGGATCGATCCGCCTCCGTCGGAGCCTTCGGAGATCGGGAGCATCCCGTCTGCCACCGCCGCAGCCGAACCGCCGGACGATCCACCGGAGTTATATTCCGTGTGGAAAGGATTTCCGGTCGGACCATATAGATAGTTATCACAAGTGCCCCGGAAAGCGAAGGCCGGCGCATTGGTCTTCCCGACAGCGATGGCGCCCGCTTCACGAGCCGCCGTGTAGAACATGGAATCCTCCACGTCCTCACGGATCAGAGACTTCACTCCGCCGTGGGAATTCGTCCAGCCTTTCTTCGAAGGAAGGAAGTCCTTAAGTCCCACCGGCACCCCGGCCAGAGGACCCACGTCCTCTCTGGCAGCAAGCTTCTTTTCCAGTGCTTCCGCCTCGGCAAGAGCATCGTCGAATTTCGTATATGTGAACGCATGAAGACTCGGATCTCTCTTCTCGATCCGAGTTTGGAAATACTTGATGACTTCTGTCGGGGTGATGTGCCCGGACCAGACCTGCTGACCGAGCTCTATTCCTGAGAGTTTCTCCAGTTCCATATTCTACCTGCACCTTCTATGCGCCACGGATCACGAGGAACCTTCCGCGGCGTACTCAGAAACGATTACGCTGCCACGCCGGCTTTCCGCATCCGGTCGATGTATTTCTGGCCGATCTTCTCTTTCTCCCAGCGCTTCGAGATACGGTACCCCATCGGGGAGAAGACCGCTTCCAGCAGGAGCTCCACAACCATGGATGTGGTGGAACAGATCAGGACCTGTGTCCAGTTCCAGCCGAAGAAAACGTGCGAGACCATGGCTGAGAATACGAAGTTATCGACCCACTGGGCGATGCCTGTGGAGATCAGGGATCTCTTGGCAAAACCACTGAAGTTTCCCTTATCTGCCCGGCTTCCGATGAAGTGATTCAATCCTGAGTTCACCAAGGTAGACAGCAGCATTGCTGCAGCCGATCCGACAACGACATACCATGCTCCGCCGAAGGTGCTGTCGATGCCCGAAGAGACAAGTT
This sequence comes from Clostridia bacterium, assembly GCA_016281535.1. Classification (GTDB taxonomy): domain Bacteria; phylum Bacillota; class Clostridia; order Saccharofermentanales; family Saccharofermentanaceae; genus Scatonaster. Next base: position 31,995 of record JAEEIT010000007.1, read on the forward strand.
CTCCGGTGGCCGCATCCGGGGCGGAATAGTACGCGGCCCACGCCCCCGGTGCCATGGACAGGAGCTTCATGACGATGACACAGATCACGTTGACACCCATAGCCAGGATCGAGATCTTCGTGGCCGCCTTCGGCCCGAAGCGTTTGCAGATACAGTCCATGCACAGGAAAGAGATCCAGGACAGCGCCAGGCCGCAGTTGAGGCAGAAGTACTCGGAACGGTAAAGTTCCTTACTTGCCATCAGATTCATAAGAACAACGGATAAGATAAATATAGTAGTGACCATGGCCGGAACGCCATGCAGTAACGCCTTATAGTCCTCACGGACGCGCTTGATCGCAGACATATTCTTTTCTCCTTTGGTTTTCATATTTTACAAGCAGGATATCGGACCCGAACTGCTTGGCGGATTCCTCCGCAACGACCATTATATATAGGAATCCGGAAATTGCAAGCAGGGTCTTCTCAAAAACGGTCAATAGCGTCACAATAGTATTAACCGATTCGGTCAACGGAGGTGAGAACTTTGAACGAGAAATTCTATCAGCTGCCGGAAGAGAAGCAGTTACGCATCCTGAATGCGGGCTTCCGCGTGTTCTCGAAGAATTCCTACAGAAAGAGTCCCATGAATGAGATCGCCGGCGAAGCGGGAATCAGTAAATCGCTTCTTTTCTTCTATTTCCGCAATAAGAAAGAGCTGTATCTCTTCCTGATGAAGAAGGCTGAGGAGCTTACATCTCAGACACTCCGGGCTTCCGGCTGCTATGGCGAGACGGATCTGTTCGAGATGATGTATCAGGGGCTTCTGGCCAAGACGGACATGATGCGCAAGTATCCGGACATGAGTGCTTTTGCATTAAGAGCGTATTACGAAGAAGATGAGGAAGTCCGGGACGATCTTCGCAGGATCATCGCTCCGTATACGAAACTCAGCACCAATAAGACCCTTCCGAAGCTGGATCCGTCTCTCTTTAAGGAGGGTATCGATCTGAACATGATGTATCAGGACATTTTCCTGGCATCGGAAGGATATATGTATCACATGCAGCAGGGCGGAAGAATCGATGTGGACAAAGTCGTTTCCGACTACAGGAAACTCATCGATTTCTGGAAATCCCTGTATCTGAAATGAGGTGGTCTCTATGGCAGTACAATTAGCGATCGATATACAGGATCTTACGAAATCCTACGGCAAAAGCCGTGGCATCTGTCATCTGGATCTTCAGGTGGAATCCGGAGATTTCTTCGGGTTTATCGGTCCGAACGGTGCCGACAAATCCACGACGATCCGTACTCTTCTGGGGCTGATCGCGCCGACTTCCGGGTCTGCGAAAGTCCTCGGTCATGACATCGTGGAGGAGAAAGAGAAGATCTTAAAGAAGGTCGGGTACCTCCCTTCTGAGATCCATTTCTATCACGGCATGAAGGTCCGCGATGCCATCAGGTACTCATCTGATCTTCGAGGTGCCGACTGTGGGAAAGAAGCGGAAGAACTCTGTCAGAGGCTCGATCTGGACCCGGGAAGAAAAGTAGATGATCTATCTCTCGGGAACAGGAAGAAAGTGGGGATCATCTGTGCGGTGCAGCATCACCCGGAGATGCTGATCCTGGATGAGCCCACATCGGGTCTCGACCCTCTGATGCAGAAGGAATTCTTCACGATCCTCCGGGAAGAGAACGAGAGAGGTGCCACCATCTTCTTCTCTTCGCACATTCTCTCGGAAGTGCAGGCCTACTGCAGAAGTGCGGCCTTCATTAAAGACGGCAAGATCCTGCTGTCCGATAAGGTCGGGAACCTCGAGCAGACCGGCACGCGGAAGGTCAACGTCAAAGGTGGGATAGCAAGAGAGACTCTCGCCATACTTCCCGGCGTGACCTTCACGGATACCGGCGCATCCACGCTGAGTTTCCTCTATAACGGCGACATCGGCAAGCTCCTCTCCGTTCTTGCCCAAGAGCGGATCGAAGACATCACGATCACCGAGCCCAGTCTCGAAGAGATCTTTATGCACTACTACAAGTGAGGAAAGAGAAATGACGATTCTGAAACAGGAAATAAAATCACAGAAAACGGCCCTTCTGATCTGGAGCCTCAGCATCGGTCTCCTGGTCGCGATGTGCGTCCTGATGTACCCCGAGATGGAATCCCAGATGGGAAGTGTCAATGAGATGTTCTCGAAGATGGGTTCCTTCACTTCCGCCTTCGGCATGGACCGGCTGAACTTCGGGACCCTGGTGGGGTTCTACGCCGTGGAAGGCGGGAACATGATCGGCATAGGCGGAGCGCTCTTCTCGGCCATCGTTGCCGTTTCTTCTCTGGCGAAAGAAGAACATGACCACACGGCCGAGTTCCTCTTCGCCCATCCCGTCTCACGCACCCGTGTCATCACGGAGAAGCTTCTGAGTGTCTTTACGATCATTCTCATCCTGAATGCCGTCGTACTGCTTCTTGCGATCGGCTCGATCCTTATGATCGGTGAAGAGATCTTCTGGAAGGAACTTCTTCTGTTCCATCTCGCCTATCTTCTAATGCAGCTTGAGATCGGCGGGATCTGCTTCGGGGTATCGGCGTTCCTCGTGCATGGCGGCCTGGGGATCGGTATAGGCATCGCCGGGATCATGTATTTCCTCAACATCGTCGCGAATATCTCCGACTCTGCGAAATTCCTCAAGTACATCACCGCATTCGGATATACAGAGACGGCGGACATCATCAACAGCGGGAAACTGGAACTGAAGTATCTCGTCCCGGGGCTGATCATGATGGTCATCGGCATCGCCTGCGCCTACGGAAAGTATACGAAGAAAGACCTGCGCTGACAGGGTATCATCTTACCTCTCCTGCACGACCTGTTTCGCACGGTTCTGGATCGTATTGCAGACCGTCTCCACACTTTGCTGGCCGGTAAAGAAGGCCGGAGCTTCTTCGAGGATGATCAGCAGTACCGTCGGATCGGCACGCTCGACAACATGGATGCTCTCCACGAGTCTGACAAACTCTCCGATCACCTCTTCGTTGATTTCTTCAGTCATTCCCTGCATCTCCGAAGAACCGTTCAGAATGTTATCCTCGTACCATTTTAAGCAAGCGGCGTTCTGCTTGTCCAGCGCCGTCCTTGAGATCGGCGTCAGCCCTATGTCCTCGCTTTCTTCCTGTGTCTTAAGCAGGAACCGGATGAAATCCCAGGCTTCTTCCTGATAGGGGGTAAATGCGGATATGCCAAGCGATACCTCGATCTTGGCCGAAGGACTTCCGCCGGTGCTGTTCGGCACACCGCAGAATACCTCGGGGTTCCGGATAAGCTTCATATAGTGGGCGTATTCCCGTACACCGAACAGGTTCTGTACCGGATACCAGGCCAGAAGACCGTTCTCGAACTTCTCTTCCTCGGACACATAATTCGGATCCATGACCATCTCATGGTAAGACTTATCGATACCATACTTCTTCACGAAGGTAAGCAGATCCTGGAACGCTTTCGTATCGAAGTGCACTTCTTTCGAGGCATAATCGATAAATGCGTCTCCCGAGCGTTCCATCATGAAGGAAAGAAGCTCAGAATACTGCCATGTGAAGAAGGGATCTACACCCTGCGGAAGTGCATCCATCACCTGGAAGAATTCATCATACGTCCAGTTCGCTTTCTGCCCTACGAGATCCGCATTTCCGACGATGCCGTCCACTCGGAAAGAAACAGGCATGTGATACAGCTTCCCGCCCACTTCCTGGGCACGAAGAATATTATCGAACAGAAGACTCCGGTCAAGTCCCGTGCCATCTGTCCGGTCGATGAAGGTATTCAGATCGCACATCACCTGATCTGTATCGAATTGGGCGAATTGAGAGAACCCGACAAGGATGTCCGGACCCGTTCCGGACATGATATCCAGATAGACTTTATCCGACATGGCCGCATTCTTATTCATATAGTCCGCATCCATCACCACATCCGAAGAATAGTCATGGAGAACGACCCGGCACTTGGCTCCTTCACTGGTGTTATAGCGGATCACATCACGAAGATCGATCCTGGAATACACGTTACATCCCGCAAGGATCATGGTTTTCCCGGCATGGGGGTTCTTATCCGCCCGCTTGGCACGGACCAGTACCACATTCACGATATACCTGTCATCGCCGGGCACTCCCGTCATGGATTCGTCAAGCTTGATGAAATAGAACTCCTTATCCGTTACGCTGATCCGCAGTTTCGTGGGAAGGATGTGCGCGGGGTCATAGTCCGTACTGTTCCAAGAGAAAACTTCCATGTCGTTTTTCTCATCGAAGAGATCTGCTTTTACCACCCCGTACGTGTTCATGTAGTAGAGCGAACCATGTGCATAGTTCAGTGCAGCACTTCGAAGACTCGGGATCTTCTCTCCGACGAAAGTCATCGTGTTCAGATCAATTTCCTGATAATAGTGGCTGGATTCCAGCGTATCCCAGTCCACCGTCGTGAACATGCCGTAGCATTTTCCGTTCTGGTAGATAAGATTCGCATCACAGCCTTCGGAGAAGGCACTGTTTCTCAGTTTCCCGTTCTCGTCCAGAAGACTGATCGTATCCCAGTTGGCGCACAGGATCTTCCCGTCCGGAAGAACGAGCATCTTTTCTGCGCTCACCGGATCGACCTCGCGGATCCTTTCCATCGTTCCGTCATCACAGATCTTCTCCAGGAAATATCCTTCAGACCGCATGACGATGGCAAATGTCTCCCCTGCTTCATTCTCACCCGTGCACAGAACCAGTTCGTCAGAAGAGACTTCCTCATAACTTACTTCCACAGCTGAACTTCGAAGGAGTTTCCCATCGAGATCGAAGACCAGGTTCAGGTTCTTCTCATATTCATCCTGTATCGCCCAGTAATGCTCCCAGTCCTGCTGATTCTCATAGTCTTTCAGTTTCGCTTTCACATCATCGGGCATCTCATATGCGATATGGCAGAAGGTTACAACGATCGTGTTCCCCATAAACCGGACATTATCCCGGTCAATGTCCAGCGTACGTAATGTCTTTTCCGGATCGATCGGGAACTGCAATTGCACTTCCGTCACATCGAAGAAGGGATCGTCTTCAGAAACGACTCTCCCGCTCGCCTTTGTCCAGGATTCGGGAACCGGATCGGAGAACGGATCGGCTGCCGGCTCGGTCTTCTTACTCTTCTTACAGCCGGCAAAACTTATTGCCGTAGCAATGGCAAGGCTTATCGCCAGGATCTTTCTTTTCATTTTTGCCCTCCCTAGAGGATCGCTCCCTCGATAAAGCGGTCGAACATCTCGCTTAAGTGGTCCACTTTCTCGTCCACATCGTCTTCCATGTCGTCCCAGATATATTCGAGGAAGAAGCCGATGAAGGCATAGGTGTAGAAACGTGCGATCTCGCGGATCTTCTTCTCAGAGACATCACGGCCGTCTGCTTTCTTCCTGACATAGCTGATGAAGACCTTGTCCGTGATCTCGAAGATATAGTGCTCGAGCTGCTCTCTGGAAAGTGAGTCCACGATGTGGTGGATGAGTCTGGGGTTATCGTGGCACATGCGGAAGAATACCTTGATGCGCTTCTGCCAGCCGGCATAGTCATCCTCGTCTTTCCGGATGTCACGGAGCTTCATGCCGAACCACTCGTTCAGAAGCGCATACTTATCGCAGTAATGGTAGTAGAACGTATTCGGGCTGATGCCGCTGCGCTTCACCAGAGAAGAGACCGTGATCTTATCGAACGGCATTTCCTCCAGCATCTCTTCAAATGCATGCATGATCGCACCTTTCGTCAGCAGCGCCATTTTTCATTTCCTCCGTGTTTTGCCATGTTTCCCAATGATTATGATACCATACTATTTTTGCGCAGATCTTCTGTTTTGTCCTAATTTACATACTTTTCCGCGATTCTTCGAAATCGGACATTTCGATTTATTTGCCCGTTCACGTCATCTTCGGAATTGGTTACACTTGATAATCGAAATCCGGGTCTGTGCCGTGTCCTGATTTCCGCCGTTGAGACCACCATTCTCCTCACAAATCATTCACGGAGGCGGGGAAGATCAGGCGCGGCACAGAATACCCCACCCGGTATCGGGGCCGGTTCGCACAGGTCCAAAAAGCAGAAAGGCATTCATGGAAACAAGACGAGTCGTGATCACAGGTATGGGTGCGGTGACCCCGCTGGGGAACTCCGTACAGGCATTCTGGCAGGGCCTCCGGGAAGGCCGGAATGGTATCGCTCCGATTACGAAGGTCGACGTCTCGGACAGTGCCGTCAAGCTCGCCGGTGAGGTGCATGGTTTCGATCCACGTGACTATATGGATTTCAAATCCAGTAAGAGGATGGAGCTTTTCTCACAGTATGCGGTCGCCGCTACATGCGAGGCACTTCAGCAGTCCGGTCTGGACATCACGCGGGAGGATCCCTACCGTCTGGGCGTGATCGTCGGCTGCGGCATCGGTGCCATGCAGAAACACGAGATCGAGATCCCGAAGTTCCTGAGCGGCGCGAAGACCGATCCTCTCTATATCCCGCTCGTCATCACGAACATGGCCTCAGCCAATATCGCGATCCAGTTCGGACTGAAGGGCAAGAACATGGACATCTCTACGGCCTGCGCCACCGGCACACACTGCATCGGCGAGGCCTATAACGCTATCCGTCTCGATGAGGCGGACGTAATCGTAGCAGGTGGCACGGAGGCCGCGATCACGAGCTCTGCGATCCGTGGTTTCTCCGCGTTAAAAGCACTCTCCACCTGTGCAGATCCGGATCTGGCATGCCGTCCCTTCGATAAAGACCGTGATGGTTTCGTAATGGGCGAAGGTGCCGGGATCCTTATCCTTGAAGAATATACGCATGCCTTGAGAAGGAATGCGGATATCCTGGCCGAAGTCGTGGGCTATGGTGTAACCAATGACGCTTACCATATTACTTCTCCATCCCCTGATGGCAGCGGAGCCGGCATGGCAATGAGAATTGCGATGCGGCAGGCAGGCCTAACCCCTGCTGACATTGATTACATCAATGCCCACGGTACTTCGACTCACCTGAACGATCTCTACGAGACACGTGCCATTAAGTATGCGCTGGGAGATCACGCGAAGTCCGTCTCCATCAACTCCACCAAATCCATGACCGGCCATCTTCTCGGCGGAGCCGGTGCCATCGAAGCGGTCGTGTGCATCCGGACCCTCTCCGAAAGCTTCATCCACATGACCAGAAATTCCAGCTCCGGCGAGGAGGAACTGGATCTGGATTACACCTTCCGTAAAGGGAGAAAACGCGCTGTCCGTAATGCGATGAGCAATTCTCTCGGCTTCGGCGGACACAATGCCACAGTCCTGTTTCAGGCGGTATAATCCCCGAAACGGAGAAAACCATCCTGCTCAAACCCTTGAAATCTAAGCGAATTGTACTTGAAATCGTCTGTTAACCGAGTATAATTAATGTTAGTAAGCGAAATTTTATCTTTAGGGATGGGAAGCAGAATGGCTGGGTTTTTAGATGCGTTAAAAGGTAAATCGGATGGTAGATTCGGAACTCCTGCTGTTGAGTTGTCCGGACCGGGTGGAAATTCGGGTAATATGGCGGGCGATCCGTCAGATGGAAAAGGCCGTAATTTCCTGGCTGCAGAGTCCTCTGCAGCGAACTACGCCAGAGAGCGTGCTGCAGCTGCGAAGGCACAGATCGAAGCTCGTAAGGCGATGGAAGAATCGAGAAAGACGAAGGATGACCGTAAGTCCGAGAATTCCGGCATCACTCCCATTAAGCCTATCGTAGAAGAAACACCGGCACCGAGTCAGCGTGCCGTTACCCAGAATACACCGGCAGCTCCTGCCGGACGCGTTTCCTCATCCGCCCAGCAATCCGGCCGTCCGGGTTCGATGGCCCGTAACACTGTTACGAATGCTCCTGCTGCGAATGCCGGAGCGGCTTCTTCCCGTCCGGGAGCGACTGCTTCGACACGTCCTGCCGCACAGCCTGCTGCCCGTCCGGGGTCCGGTAATGCATCTGCCCGTCCTGTAACGGGTGCGACGACTGCCCGCCCGATCACGGGTGCCACCACTGCCCGTCCTGTAACAAGTTCAGTCAGCGCACGTCCTGTTCCGCCGAGAAGTAATGTTCCGGAAGCAGATGCTGCTGCGAAGGCCGCTGCTGCGAACAGAGGCAAGACTGCTGCGACGATTGCCGCAGAGAAGGCGAAAGTCGAGTTTGCTGCTGCGAAGTCCCGTGAGACACGTGCTGTTCAGGAAGCGGAAGAAGCAGCAGCGAAGGCAGAGGAAGCCAGAGCTGCGATGACAAAGGCAACCGAGATCCTCGAGGCTGCCGTCAAGAGTGAGACGGAGGCATCGGAAGCGGCGAAGGCGGCGGAGACGGATTACAATAACGCCCTGCAGGCGGCCAAGGATGCACAGGCTGCTGCGAATAAGGCAGAAGAGATCGCCAGAGCCGCCGTGAAGAAGGCGAACGAGGCGATGCGTATCGCTTCCCAGAAGAAGACGGAGCAGGATGCCAGACTGACTGCACAGAGAGCCGGCATGAAGGCCCGTAAGGCCGCAGAAGAGTCTGAACAGCAGGCGAAGGCGGCGGTATCCCATGCCGAGGAACTGGTAAGATCCACGGAGAAGAAGGCGGAAGAAGCCAAGTTCGCGACCAGACAGGCGGAAGAAGCCTATGAGCTGGCGAATAAGAAGAAGATGGAAGAGGATGCCAGACTGCAGGCCGAGAAGATGCAGGAAGCCGCGAAGCTTGCTGCGGCGAAGGCGAGAGAGAAGGCCGAGGCTGCTGCCAAGAGAGCCGAAGAAGCACTGGCTGCTGCGCGGAAGGCAGAAGAAGAAGCAAAGGCTGCTGCTCTTGCTGCGGAAGAAGAGGCAAAGAAGGCGGAAGAGCTTGCTCTGCAGAATGCCAAGTTTGCTGCTGAAGCAGCGGCCGCTGCCGAGGCTGCATCAAGTGAAGAGAATCAGCCTTCCGAGGAATCTTCCGAAGTTTCTGCTGAGGCGGTTTCTAATGAGACCGAGGCAGAGAGTGCTTCCGATGATACACCTTCTGTTGCGGATGAAGCCGCATCCGATGTATCTCTGGCGGATGCCATCGAGGCCGCCGTATCGGATGATGCCGCTGCAGCCAACGAGTGATGCTTCTGGACTGGAGCCGGTAAGCCCATCCCGAAGAACAAATGGAACAGATATAATAAGGGCGTCTCACGATGTGAGACGCCCTCGTTTTTTTCAGAGACTCGAACTCTCTTCTTACGCCTTCTTTTTCTTCTCGTAATCATCGAGTGCCGCTTCGATCGCTTCCTGCGCCAGGACCGAGCAGTGCATCTTATAAGCCGGAAGCCCGTCCAGCGCCTCCGCTACCGCCTGATTTGTCAGTTGACGGGCTTCTTCGACCGGCTTGCCCTTGATGAGCTCCGTCGCCATGGAACTCGATGCAATCGCACTGCCGCAGCCGAAGGTCTCGAACTTGACATCCGTAATCACATCGCCGTCGATCTTCAGGTACATCTTCATGATGTCACCGCACTTGGCGTTTCCGACCTCACCTACTCCGTCGGCATCCTCGATGACGCCCACATTTCTCGGATTTCTGAAATGATCCATTACTTTTTCGCTATATAGTGCCATAGTATTACCTCCAATAATCTCAGGCAGAAACTCCTGCCACTTTACTTACTTCTCACAGAATGAACGGGGTCTTCCCTGCCACGAGGTTTCTCCATACCGGCGAGAAACTGCGCAGATATTCAACCGTATCCTTCACCGCTTTGATCATGTAATCCGCATCCTCTTCCGTCACATCCTCGCCCAGGCTCAGTCGCAGCGAACCATGTGCAACATCGTGTACACGCCCGATGGCCAGAAGAACATGGCTCGGATCGAGAGATCCGGAAGTGCACGCACTACCTGAGGAAGCCGCTACACCCTTATCATCGAGAAGCAGAAGCAGTGACTCGCCCTCGATACCCTCGAAGCAGAAATTGATGTTGCTCGGAAGACGCTGCGCCGCATCGCCATTCAGCGCACTGTGCGGAATCGCTGCAAGCCCTGCGATGATCTTATCCCGGATCGGCACCAGATGCTCACGGTTCTTATCGATATCTTTAACTACTTCCCGAAGCGCCGTCGCCATCGCCGCGATACCCGGAACATTCTCTGTTCCGGCTCTTTTGCCACGCTCCTGCGCACCGCCCTCGATCAGGTTCGTCAGGCGGATACCCTTCTTTGCATAGAGGAAGCCGACGCCCTTCGGTCCGTGGAACTTATGTGCCGATGCAGACAGCATATCGATATTCTGCTCCTTCACATCGATCTTCACATGCCCGATGGCCTGCACCGCATCCGTATGGAACAGTACTCCATGTTTTCTGCACACTGCGCCGATCTCTGCGATGGGCTGGATCGTGCCGATCTCATTATTCGCGTACATGATGGTGACCAGGCAGGTATCTTCGCGGATCGCCGCTTCCACCTCTTCCGGAAGCACGATACCGTTCGCGTGGACATCCAGAAGCGTAATATCGAATCCTTCCTTCTTCAGTTTCTCCAGCGTATGCAGCACCGCATGGTGTTCGAACGCCGTCGAAATGATGTGTTTCTTTCCTTCTTTCTCACCCAGTTTCGCCGCTGAGATGATTGCCTGGTTATCGGCCTCACTTCCACCCGAAGTGAAGAGGATCTCTCGAGGCTCCGCACCGATCAGCGATGCGACCTCCTCTCTGGCATTCTCAAGTACTTCCTTCGCCTTCTGACCGAATTCGTAAAGGCTGGATGGATTTCCATATGTCTCCTTAATGGTCGCCACCAGAGTCTGGATGGCAGATTCCGACATCTTCGTCGTTGCAGCATTGTCCGCGTATATCACAGGTCGTATGTCCTTTCCTTTTTTTCTTTTAGCCCCTCTTGTCATGGAGCGTATTTGCTCGTATAATATACCCATTCACCTAGTGTGTCAATAGGTTATTGCATTGATTTACCTATTCACCCTGCGGTATAATAGGTAATAGTTTAAAAACCGGGCAAAACTTACAGAAATTTAGATTAACGAATCGGAGGTATATCCTATGATTTCTACTAAAGGAAGATACGCCATCCGCGTGATGCTGGATCTGGCCGAGAACGATAACGGGAATTATATCCCGCTTAAAGACATCGCCGAGCGTCAGGAGATCTCCAAGAAGTATCTGGAGATCATCGTCAAGGACATGGTTGCCGGTGGTCTCGTAGTCGGCGCCAGCGGCAAGGGCGGCGGATACCGCCTCTGTAAGAAGCCCGAGAAGTATTCGATCGGTGAGATCCTCGAGTTAATGGAGGGACCCATGGCCTCGGTCGCCTGTCTTGCCAACAAGGACTTCAAATGCACCCGTAAGAAATCCTGCCAGACTCTCCCTCTGTGGGTCGAGTTCGATAAGATGGTACACGATTTTCTGTATAACAAGCATTTAAGCGACCTCATGGAGCCGAAGAAACCGAAGTGAGCACTTCTTGGATAGGAAAGAATACCCTCTTTTCCGTTTCCGGCAAAGAGGGTATCGGGGAGCGGTATATCCTATCCTTTCAGAACAAGGATCAGAAATCTACTTCAGTATCGTAGTAGCAGCACTTCAGGAGCTTTTCCATCTCTTCGACGGAAGGCTGACGTGGGTTCGATCCGGTGCAGGCATCTGCGATTGCATTGACTGCGATGTCATGGAGTCTTTCGAGGAATACTTCCTCCGGTACGAAGCCCTTCTCTGCCGGGTAGCTGTCTGCACCATATGTGCCGATGCCGTGCGGGATATTGAGGTCATCGTTCATCTTTCTAAGGTAAGCGATAAGCGCTTTTACCTTATCGTCATCGGAAGCATTCTTATCGGCAATGCCCATGTAGTCCACGATCACACCATAGCGCTTCTTCGCTGTCTCATCTTTGGCATTAAAAGCAATTACCTTCGGCAGGTACATCGCGTTTGCCGCGCCGTGGATGATGTGTGCGCCGTAATCGGCAAAAGCAGCTCCGGTCTTATGTGCCATAGAGTGAACGATACCGAGAAGGGCATTGGAGAATGCCATACCGGCCAGGCACTGTGCATTATGCATTCTGTCTCTTGCCGCCATGTCACCATTATAGGAAGCAACGAGATCCTTCATGATCATCTCGATGGCATGGATCGCAAGCGGATCTGTATAGTCGCTGTTTGCGGTGGAAACGTATGCTTCAACTGCATGAGTCATCGCATCCATACCTGTGTGGGCAACGAGCTTCTTCGGCATGGTCTCGGCAAGTTCCGGATCGACGATCGCCACATCAGGAGTGATCTCAAAGTCCGCGATCGGATACTTGATACCCTTGGAGTTATCAGTGATGATCGAGAAAGCAGTAACTTCGGTAGCTGTACCCGATGTGGAGGAAACCGCGCAGAAGTGTGCCTTCTTACGGAGTTCCGGAATACCGAATACCTTGCACATATCTTCGAAGGTGCAATCCGGATACTCATACTTGATCCACATAGCCTTCGCTGCATCGATA
>JAEEIT010000032.1 GCA_016281535.1 Clostridia bacterium
AATAAGCTCTCCGTGCATGTTCTGGTCAACATCATCAACGAGAAACTCAAGCAGAGCGCAGCGCTTTTTAAAGAGACGTATGGAAGCGAGATGACCTTCGATCCGAGGCTCGCGCCCATGATCATCCTGTCCCAGAGCGCGAGAGGCGATGCCAGAGGGATCTCTTCCCAGAGCGAACTTCTTGTCAAGAACGAGATCCACGAATTCTCGCGTTTCGCCGTAAGAAACCTGGAAGCCTTTAAGAAGATCCAGTCCTTCCATTTCACGCTGGATCTGGACGAGGCAAGTGAAGAGATCCACTATCTCTTCGAGAATCAGGAAGTTTCCACGATCCTTTATATAGGCGATGCCGACGACCTTAAGGATATACCGCTGAGCCCGAAGTGCCGGATCGAGTATTCCGATTACGAACACGCCCTCGAGACAGTGGCCAGCAAGGACATTTCCTATGTCCTCATCAACATCCAGTACACGACGACGGACAATGCGAAAGGCTACATGAGCCTCGACGATATCAAGAGCAAGTCGGTGAGGACGTTCGACCTGCTCACCGAGAAAGTCCCGAACCTCCCGATCTATCTGGTCCATAAAGAAGAACTCTGGGAAGGCGACATGACCAATTTCCTCGAACGCGGCGCCCGTGCATTTATCCACTGGACGAACGACCTGGAGCTGGCCGACCGCCTGGCGCAGATCTCCGACATGGTATATCTGCAGGCCAGAGCTGACGAGCTTTCCAGCCGCGGCCGTGTCCTTTCCTATAACTCCGCCCAGAAGATCGAAGACACCAAGGGTACCATCGTTTTCTATGACTTCAAGGTCAATATCGCGGCCGATGCGGAGGAAGCAAACCTGCTCCTCTCCGATGCCGACAGACCGAAAGAGAAGTTCGCGGACGTGGTCGGTGCGAAGAGCGCCATCGACGAGCTTGCCTATTTCGTCGACTATCTGAAGAATCCGAAGAAACACATGGCCCTCGGCGAGAAGCCGGCGATGGGTATCCTTCTTTACGGCCCGCCGGGTACCGGTAAGACGATGCTGGCGAAGGCTATGGCCGGTGAAAGCAACGTGACGTTCTTCCCGACTTCTGCGACGGAATTCATGGACAAATTCGTCGGCGAAAGTGAGCGCAAGATCCGCCAGCTCTTCGCCACGGCGAAGAAGTTCGCGCCGAGCATCATCTTCATCGACGAGATCGACGCCATCGGTAAGCAGCGTACAGGCGACAGCACGACGGCTCATACCGAATCGATGCTAAACGCCCTTCTCACGGCGATGCAGGGCTTCACATTTAATCCTGCCAAGCCGGTCTTCGTCGTGGCGGCGACCAACTATGGTCAGGCCGGTTCCGTCGGAAGAGAACTGGATAAGGCACTTTGGCGCCGTTTCGATAACCACATTCTCGTGGATCTCCCGGTCGAGGAGGAGCGTGAAGAGTATCTGAAACGCCTCCTTTCGAAGGTACAGGAACATGAGGTAAAGGAAGAAGCACTCTCTAACCTCGCGAAGAGAACTCCTGGCGAGAGCCTTGCGAATCTCCAGTCGATCTTCTCGCTGGCCGTTCGTAACGCGCAGAAGCAGGGTGTGAAGCTGAACGATGATAATCTCCTGAATGCACTGGAAGAGTTCATGTACGGGGAGAAGCGTGAGAACAACGAAGAGTATAACCGGTCGGTGGCGATCCACGAATCCGGTCATGCTTATGTCTGCTCTCTTTCCGGTGAGAAGCCCAGCTTCGTAACGATCGTCTCCCGTGGCGATTTCGGCGGCTACATGCAGCATGAGAACTCTGAAAAAACACCTTCCTACACGAAGGAACAGCTGCTCTGGAAGATCCGTACCGCCCTGGCCGGACGTGCCGCAGAAATCGAGTTCTTCGGTGACAAAGGCATTAACACGGGTGTCTCTTCCGATATCCGTCAGGCCACGAAGATCGCACTGAATATCATCTGCGCCTACGGCATGATCGATGGGGATCTGACATCTGTATCTTTCGACGATCTGGTCGGCTCCGAGTCCGGCGACAAGCGACTCGCCCAGGCCAACGAGATCCTCAATGCCCAGATGGAAGAGACGAAGAAACTCGTTCACGAAGGCCGCGAAAAGATCCAGAAACTCGCCGACTACCTTCTCCAGAACAACCAGGCAACGGAAGAGAAGATCCAGGAGATTTTCGCGTAATATCGGGCTGTGAGGAGCTGTCGGTGTAGCAAAAGACTTGACGCTTACTAGGCTATTGAATGATAGGTCTGCGTCCATCACCTTCAAAGATAGTCTTCATTTGTGGTGTGGCGCTTAGGACCTTCTGGATGTTGCCTTCAGTGTATGCATCCCAAGGGCAGGGGACGAACTCGGTGGAAAAGACAGCATTCGGAGTTTCGTACAGGCTGTCTACAGTCAGGCGGCGTCCATTCTTCGAAGCGGTGTCTTCCAGTACGTCTAGGCATACACAAGCCAGGCCACGATAGGAGTGGCCGTTTTCGATCCGCCCCTTGGCATTGGAATCGATGTTGAAGGACTGTAGATCTTCGCTGAAGAACACGTGCTGCTTCTCCCAGAAAAGGTTGTGATCACCATAGGTGCCATAATCCTCGCCCTTTAAAAAGAAACAGAAAGGGGCATGGCCGTGGATAATACATGCATGATTCCGATGAAGGTTCTCCTCCGTCGGCCAGACTTTGCCATTCGTTCTCTGCGTGAACTGTCCGCTACGTGACCAGATGACACGGCGGAACGGCCCACGATCGCAGACGGTGCTGTCTTCAAATCTGTACGCATGGATCGTCTTGTTCGGATTTTCCTTCATATCGCGATTGATAGTGTTGAAGACACGGGTGATCATGCCTGCGTGGGTGATGTAATAGGTCAGGATTTCTTTCCTGAGAACGATGATGTCCGGTAAGTTTTCCAGCGGGAAGACCGGCCACAATTCGCGTTCGTGGTTCCCACGGATCAGATGAAATCCAGGTAGAGTATAGTCAGCCTGATAATAGTTCGAGATATAGGTGAGAAGTGTGCGCACATCTCCGCCGGCATTGTAGTCACCGACGAAATACACGTGGTCCTTATCGGGATCAAACCGGATCAACTCAATGAGCTTCTTTAGAGTCGTCCATTCGCCATGGGTATCTCCTACCACGAAATGCAGACCATCCGGGTGCTGCGCACGTAAGAAATCTATATCAGTATTCATTTCGTGAAGAATGGTTGTGCTCATCTATGTCTGTATGTCCTTTGTTCTACGTTGTGTGTCAGTCTTTCGGGATCAAGAATCAACGGTTCCAAGCTACATAATAAGGATGGGTCCTGAAGAAGCGCACACAACTATATTATCATTTCATTTCGACTCTAAGTAAAGTGCGCAGGAAAAAACGCCTGAAGAAGAGTATTTTGTCACGTTTCGATAATCTTTTATTATGCACGACATAAGGAATTGACACGATTGGTTGCTGGATCTGTTGGCTGAACAGCGTCTGTCGAACTGTGCCTATAAGGAATTTTCACTCGGGTACTTTCCGGGAAGTGAATAACCATCAAGCCGAGGCATTTGTCTGGACTTGGATGAAGAAAGATTTTGTTTTATGTGGTTGTCAAAATGTGATTTTGATTAACAAGGTGTATAAACGGTACTAAAGGGTTGCCGCAAATATATGAGGCACCCCTTTGATATCTGTGAGTTATTAGCGTATCTCGTATAGTGTTTCGCCTTCGATGGCGTTTGGGATTCGAGAGATCATTTGAAATCCGTTATCCGTGCAAAATTTGGTAAAGGCGGAGAGGCTATTTTTATTCTTGCTTGAAATCGTGACTTCGAACGAAGATATGCCCTGAGAGATGAATTTGTTAACCAGGTTCATAATCAGAATCTGTGATATGCCCTTGTTTCGATATGAAGGAAGGATGCCTATTTGCCAGATGAACCCTTTCCCGTTATGTGCAAAGCCGGAGATAAAACCTATCGGCTTTTTATCTGCGGTGTATGCGATGAAACATGTTTCGAAAGCAAAGCGAGTGAGAAGCCAGTAGGTATATTCTGTATGTTTGTCTAATGGTGCACAAGCGTGAGCTAAATTCATTAGAGTGATCCAGTCATTTTCGGAGGCTTGCTCGATTGAGATCGAGCTATCGGCAGGCTGTATAACTTTGAAGGAAACTTTGCTTTTCAGTGCCAGATATAATTGGTTGGCCTGTTCTTCATATGCGATATCTCCAGTGCGATGGAAGCACTCTTTTATGATAAGGATCTGCTTGGCAATATCTTTGCGGTTTACACAAGCTCTCAGGAGAGGGTGTGCATCGTGCGGATAGAAATTTCTGTTTATATATCTTTCCGTGGAACGTATGCGGACACTATCGCAATTGGATTCAAAATTCCACTGTTCCGGGTTAGGAGAAACGATAAGGCCGAAGAACAGAGTTGTGTTTAACAACTCGAACTGAGCAAGATTTGATACTTTCATTATCCCGGTCAGATTGGAGTTGGCAAGGACGAAGCGGTTTCCGACAGAGAATCTAAAATCGCAGTTCCATATGTCGCCGGCGTCGTTGATTATCAGTCGATTCAGCAGGCAGCTTGCATTCATATTTATAGAAGTCTTTGATAGGTTGCAGTCACTGATCTCTACTCTGCATTCGCCAAAGTTTGTCTGATAAAAATCCAGACAGGTATTCGGGAGAAAATGATTTCCGCGGAAAATGAATTCAGAAACAATCTCGACAGTGCCATCTTCTGTCTGTATTGCAGGAGCGTTAAACGAGGCGTCCTCGAAAGAAATAGTACAGTTATTTGCGAACAAGCCTTTCGTGCTGAATTGATTATTCTTGAAGTATACGCTTTTGAAAAATACCGAGTTTCTGAATGAGTAAGATAACTCTTTTTCTGTTTCAGCCCCAAACGAACAATTATCGAATAATACATTTCCCAGGAATGCTGTATGACACATTTCGATGTTGTTTATAAAAGAACAACCCTTGAACACGATATCGCCGTCAACGATACAGTCAATAAACTTGATGTCCTTGAATTTGGTGATGTGATCTTCGCTCTTGGTATCTTTGCTGTGGGCAAAAAGACTCTCAATATCCTTGGTTCGGAATAGGCACTTTCTATACTCGACAATCTTTCCGAATTTCGGTTTTTCGTATTCGCATACATATGTTGATTCTCCAGATGAACCATCTTGATGAAATAACTTCGATATGCTCTCATATAGATCTAGTATTCCCTGATCCAGGGAGTGCATATCACATGCTGCGCCGTTTATCGTTAGTAGGTTCTTTTCGATATCTTGTTTGATCAAGTATATGTTCTTGATCGAGAAGATGACTTTGTTATCTGCCGAGATAGAGATATTGCTTGAGTATAGTGCGGGGTTAAAGAAGCGTTCTTCAGACGGGTCAAGAAACATGTCCAGAATAAGATCGATGATCAATCTGTATTTCGGAGATGTCACCACTTTGTTGAAACGAGGGTTTTCTGTGACATTTTCTGTGCTTTGAAGGAACTCAAAACCATAAATCCGGTTTATGTGGCTGACAATACTGCCTTGGCTGTCGTGATATCTGTTCTCGTAGATCCTGTTTCCGGATAAGTCTATCAGATCGTACTCAGAAATGGTGCCAGGTGCTTTTCGAAGATAGGAGAGAAGGACGATTGATGCCCTGAATTTCTTAAGCGTTGTTTTCTCGCCGAAGACCATATTTCCTATTTTGACTGAGTTCAGCTTCGGGCAGGAAAAGCGCTTGGCGATTTGTTCTTCGATGTTTTCGTATATTTCCTCATCGTCGATATATCCATTGCACTGATATCCATTTCTCCCGTGACTGGATAGAATGATATCGTCGAAAACTTGCTTGCCGTGAAAGTAAATCTTGGACAACCGGGTCTTCCACCGGCGAATATAGCTGGAATGGTATTTTCCGAGGTTGTTTTTGCATATCCATTCGGCTATCTCTTGGCTTGTTTTCGTTTCAAATACTGTCGGCGTATTCTCACATACGAGGCATTCGATCAGTTTTAGTTCTAAAGAAAAGTCAGAAAGCTCCTTAATAATTCTGTTGCTGGAATTCAAAAGGGCATCTTTATCTGTGTCAATTGTAAATCCATTCGTAAGTTTAATCCGAGGCATACTTGTTCTCCTCCTGAAGCAGAATTGTATCAGAATCTGTTGAGTACGATAGAATTCTAACATAAAAAAGACGAAATGACTTGGAAATAACAAAAGAGTATCAGTGATAGAGCAAAAATCACAGTAAATGTATCAATAAGGGACGGAAAGTAACAGCATAAATTCGTAAACTTAAGTCAACAAAGACGAGGAGGAAAAGCAAATGAAACATATATGTGAGTATACGACTATCAGCGTGCATAGTTCGGGTGAACCAAAGAGATATTACGACGTTTGTAAGTGTGGTGCATGTATCGAAAGAACGATCAACACAGCGAGATTTGATGCAAATTGCCACTCAAATGTCCGAAAGCTTTTCATCGAATGCGGCGACCGGTGCGTGAGAAATTCGATTTGAGAAAAGCGAAAGAAACAGTGCGTTCGTGGGCAACCACTCGCAAATATAAAAATGGAGGTGAATCTTATGAAGGAAAGATTCGAAATGAACAAGAAGGTAACAATGAAGATGTGCGGCGGTGAACAGGATCATCAGCAGATGCCGGCGGGAACATTCCGCGGAGGCGAACAGTACAGAAGCAAGATGCCAGCAGGAACATTCCGTGGAGGGGAACAGAGCACAAGCAAGATGCCGGCAGGAACATTCCGTTAATGGTGATTAAGTAAATGTCGGGTGTCAGCGCCCTTGTGGGCTGAACAGTACATGTCATGGAGGGACAACATGAGTGAAATTGTCAATTGCGTAGCGATTCTCCTTCTCGTTGCTTATGTCTGCATTGCAGTATGGGTGATTTGGCATATGAGAACCGTCAAAAGTACAGTTGCAACGTCGGCGGGGTTTCTCTGTGGAGGATTCATTATCGTTCCATTGGCGCAGATTGCTGCCACGATTGTGTGCGTAGTTGTTTTTGTTGGACTCTTTTACATCGTGATGGCTGTCATTGGCAGTTCATGAGGGCGCTGACCAGAGCATTGAATAGAGGATAGGAGGCGACAATATGATTGAGTTTGCGAACGCATCCATTGCGGATTTTGAGGATTTGGACAGTATTCTGAACGATGGACAGTGCCATGTTTTTGCAGATAGAAAACTGCCTCAGGGCTGTCATCCGGATCACGCAACGGTTGGATTTGAAAAGAACGGCGATGTGTATTCGGTTTATATAAGCGAGAATATTTCTACATCGGTTAATGACAGTTCGTTCTGTCTGTTCCTTGAACATGCAGAAGCAAAGTTTGTCGGCCTGGATGATCTTGTTGATTTTTTCAGATCTCTGATTCCTTTGTTTAGTGATGATTACAAAGAAGAGAAAAACGTGGCGGATGAAATGCCTGTGGTGGATCGTCAGAAACTGGCCAGGATCCAGAGCGAGAAAGAAGAAGAACCTTCGGTATCTCCAAAGGAAATAGCGGCACTGATAAAGGCGGAGATATACGGTCAGGATGAAGCCATCGATGCGCTTGCGGAGGGTATTGTGCTGAATCGTATTCGTGGAGATAGGGCGTATGTGGCCATGTTTATGGGCCCGCCGGCGACAGGTAAAACAGGAACGGCCACAATTCTTGCGAAAGCCCTGACCAAACTCTATGGAAAAGAATATGGCTTCATCAAAGTGGATGCGAATGTCTACCGACAAGAACACATGGTGCAGAGTATTCTGGGTGCTCCGCCGAGCTACGTCGGGTATGGAAAAGGAACTGTGTTCGATCCGGTTCGAAAGAATCCATATCACGTAATTCTGATCGATGAGATAGATAAGGCCAATGAAAGCCTTCTGATCTCGATGATGGAAGCGTTGGATACTGGGTCTCTGGCGATGGCAGATAATTCGCCGGCAATTGAAATGACCCGGTGCATCATTCTCTTTACTTCGAATATTCCTATCGATGTAAAGGTATATGAAAAATGCAGTGAGTGGGAAAGATCCGAGATGTGTAAAAACGTATTCACAAGTTACTGTGGACGTCCGGAAATCAGCCGGCGCATCCAGGATATCATGGTCTTCCGACCGCTGCCTGAAGAAGCACAGGTGGATGTGATCATTAAATTTGCGAAACAATCGTTGGAGACTTTTGGCGCGGAACTGGTGCATATTGATGAAAGTCTTATAGCAGATCTTCTCCACCACAAAACTGAATACGGTTCGTCAGAGATTGCGGATCGCGTGAATAAGGTGATTGGCAGAGCCATACTGAAATCTCAAGATTATAAATTGATAGATAAAAAGAGCGTCTCATTAGTAGGAACGCTTGATGACCTGAATTTCAAAATAGTTAACGATGAGGGAGGTGCACGATGATGTCGTTTTTTAGTATGTTGAAGGAGACTATTGCCTTTATGAGAGATTTATTCAAAGGACGAATTGGTCATAACTCAGGATATGAAATCGCTCCGGACATGGATGAGAACTGGTCTGGGAGCTTGGATGAGGATCCATATAGAACAGATGACAGCGACGAAGTGACGGAGCCGAAAATCTGGTATTCGTTAGAACTTCTCGATGATTTCAGAAAAACGGTCGGAAGCCTTCCTCCAGAAACCGGCGGCATGATCGCCTGCAGCATGAATCAGAATTACATCGACACATGGCGGTTTGATAAAAAATCTAGGAATACGGGTGCCTCGTATTCTTACGATGTGGAGGAAATGGAAACTCAGTATCATGCATGGAAAGACATGGGTATCGAGACGGTGGGCTTTGTGCATTCGCATCCCTCTTCATACAGACAGCCCTCTTATGATGATATTGTTACTGCATATGCTCTGATGGTGTTCTTCGGTAATGATTTTTTCTATCTTCCGATCATCATCAGCCGTAACAATGGACAATTCCTTCTCTATTCCTTTGTAATCAGAAAAGATGAAGTGAATGTACGCGTCTATCTTGATTATGTGCTGAAAGCAAAAGCAGAGGGGTATTCATTTATTCCATTCGATCCGTGGAGCGAGGATTACCTGGTTGAGGATCTTGAAACCTACTACAGACATACGTGTGGAGAATCGGAAATCGATTCGGACCCGATTCCGGATGAGATGCCCTATAATCCAGTATGCATTAACGGATATAACACGAACTATTTTCAGAGACTGGATGGATTCTATCCTGAAAGAGTACTCGACAAGGTTATTGTGGTGGTGGGTACCGGAGGTATCCGGACCTATATCGAAAACATGGCCAGAAACGGATTTCGAAACTTTATCCTCATTGACGGTGATCGAATCGCACCTTCGAATGTGGCCACGCAGGGTGTCTTTATCTCGGAAATGGGAAGATGGAAAACAGAGGCCATTCGAGACCGGATACTTGATATTAATCCTGATGCAAAGGTAGTTTGTGTGAAACGATTCCTTGACGATTCTTTCTCGGATGAAATGTTTGAAAACTATCTCAAGCTGTTCCCCAGAGAAAAAGCAACGGATTATTTGATCCTTGGCTGCTGTGATACTTTCGCAGGAAATGAAAGAAGTGCGAACTTGAGCATGAAATTCGGGATTCCTTATATCGGTGCGGCCATGTATCGAAAAGGACTGGCTGCGGAGGTAATCTTCACATATCCGGGTGTAACCAGAAGCTGTCCGAGATGCATGCTCGAGAGCCGCTACAATGCGTACGAGAATGAAGGGTATGAAAACGATGTGACCTCCGCCGGCTGCCCGACATTTGCGACAGAAAGACTGAACACCACGATTGGTTTTATCAGTCTGATGATCCTTATGTATCGGGAAGCACCGGATAGTGTGTACAACAGAATGCTGGATGGCGTGAGAAACCGTAACTTTGTGTGGATCCGGTTATCTCCATATCTGAATACATCTGAGCTGGAAATCGATTTTTTCAATCGAGTATTCGCTTCTCCGGATGTCCGCAAGTATACGTTCATGGATGAAACGCTATGGATCCCGCAACACCCCAACAACTGGAAAACTGGTGAGAAAACCTGCCCGCTTTGTGGTGGCATCGGAAATCTTAATTATCTAAAAGGAAGATGTAGCGATACGAGAGAAATATCGGTCAACAGAAGTAATCGAAACCCTTCGAGAAAGGAACTGTCCGATGAGAGAATTCGTGTTTGGAAATGATGAGCAGTTTAAGGATCTGAAAAGACAACTCCAGGATGGTCAACTCATAGTATTTAAGAATTGTACTTTGCCGGCGTGTTGTAAACGTGCTTCCTGCCGAATCGGTTTTGAGAAGACCCACGGTATGTATACGGTGCTGATCGACTACGGGATCACATGCTCGAAAACTGGAAGAAGTATCTATCTTACACAGTTTCATCAGTTCTTGAGGGACGGTGAGATCCGGTTCCTGGACTTTAATGACCTGAAAGTGTTTCTTACGAAACTAAAGCTTCTGTATCGATGAGAGGAGGGAAGAAAAATGAAAAACTATTACCTGATCTTTTCGCTGATTTTTGGTGTGATCATTCTCGTAGCGATAGTGAAAGCAATCTGTGCCTATTACCAGACTCGTGACGGTGAGACTTTCTCAAGACCGGAACCCGTTTTCACAGTTAGAGATTTTTCTGAATCTGCAGAAACATCTGATGATTCCTCAGAATCTGTTGAAGCCTCCGATGACTATACAGAACCGGTTGAAGCTTCCGATGTCTCTGAAGAACAGGTAGAATCATTCGATGACACTGCAGATTCGATTGAAACAGGCGATGATCCAGCTGAGCCTGAAGTGCCATCCAATGGCAATTCAGAGCGCATCGGCACAGCCCGCAGGTCTGCGGAATTGACAACTATCGGTCCGGTCAACTACTACGCCAACACCAGGCACAGACAGGCGGATAACTGGTTTCAGTTTGAGTATCGCAAAGAAGATGGCGAGTGGCTGGTCTACATTCTTCGCATGCCGAACCTGCGAGGACGAGATCCCGGCGCACATGAGACGCACAGATATACTGACGGCGAAAGCTATTGGATTTGTTATGACCCGCAGCCCCGAAGGCTTCGTGATGCCCAGACCATTACTCGTGCTTGGGCGGATCGGGAGCTGGAGTATATCGCAACGGGAGTTCTTTTCGAGGATCAGCGCTGGTAAAGCAATTGGTGAGGAAGGTGAAAAGCATGAAGTACTGTACGAACCCTGCCTGTGATCCGACTTTTCTTTATGGTGAGAGTAGAACCGTCTGTCCATTCTGCCACACCCGTCTTGCAAATACTTCGTCCGGACAGACGAGACCTGCTACGGTGATCCGCACTGCCGAGAATATTGCGATGGAAATGGACGAGGACATACATAGGGAAGAGAGACTGTTTGAGTTTGCTAAGACAACATGGAAAGGAGTCCGATATCATGGACGAATTGCTGAAATCGAGCGTCATGAAGTCTTTAACAGTAAGTGGCACAAGTTCTTCAATGCCCTCTTCCGCGGAGAACCTTTCCAGCTGGCGCATCAGACATCGGAATACACCATCCGCATCGAGAGTATCCAAGAAGACTATCCGACAGAAGTCGCTGATGTGTGCCTGTATGGTAACTATCTGGGAAGAATGCACGTTGGAGATGAAGTGGAAGTGGATGCAAAGGATCTCGGGAATAGAAGAATAGGAAGATCGGTCTACAACCATACTACCTGTTCGGTAGTGCGTCCTGGACTTCAGATCCCGGCGGGAGTGATACGGATCCTTGTTTTCTTTATTGCATTTACCGCTATTTCCCTCGTGGTTGAATTATTCAACCTGATCCGCTCAGGAGCGATCTTGCAGGGAATCGTCGCAATCGTTTCATTAATCTTGCCTTTTCTCATTGCAGGAGGGATCCTGTGGTATCTCATCAGAGCACTATTCAGAAGGGAGTAAAAGATGGACTACTATGCAAAAAAATATCAGGAAGTGAAGATGCTTGCGAAGACAATACTCTCCACGAGACAGGGCCGCAGCTTCGCACTTGTTGATCAGGATGATATGCATCTCGGTGCGGAAAGTTATTATTTCTTCGTGAAGCACTGGTTTTTGCTTTGCTCATATAGGATGAATTCGGATATCGAGACGACCAAAAGGAATCTGACCTGTGCTGTTCGGGAGTGGATCCGCGCGGCAGCGGGTCAAGGTGGACCGGTAGTATTTCTGATTCTCTACGAACGTGACAGAGTCTATGTGTTTTACGGGACAACGAAGGATATGAAGCCGTACAGTTTTGAGTCACATATTCCGGAGTGCAAAATACAGTCTTCGAGCATAAGCAATCGTGTCTTTTCGAAGAACGGTCTTTTTACCGGGACACTTCGTTCACAGAATCTGGCGGATACGCTTCTTTCCACCGCACTCGGCGAGTATTACGTCGCTTGCATTATTCTTCCGGTAGCAGATAGTGAGGTGCGGCAACTAGTCGAATCTGACCGGGACTATATTGGAACACTTAGTTCGTGCAGGACGTATCACCGGATCTACGGAAATGCTACCCGTCGCGACGAAGAAATCGAGATCCCTGAGGTCACACAGGCCATCTCGATTCTTAAGGATGAGATGGAATACTACCAGTCCAAACGCGGAGAGGGCTTTGTCAGAACAGTCGTCCGGTACGGGGCATCCTCGATAGAAGCATTTAATAAACTTACTGCGGCGATCCAGTCGAGTTTTCTCTATGAGGACACTGTCGGATATGAACCACCTCATAATTTCGATTTGAGGGGAGTCCAACCGCACTTAAGAGACTGCATCTCGGTACCGACGATTCGTGTGCCGGTTCTCGGACGACAGGAGGAAATTCATGCTCTGACGCTCCAGGATATCGGTAGTGTGGCGTCCTTCTGTATTCCTCCGACTCGTTCCTGCCAGGGGTTCTGTGTGAAAAACTACAGTATCGATGAGGATTCGCTTGAGGCATTCCCGATGAACGCTTCGGATGAGCGTGAAGGAATCCGGATCGGAAAAGAAGCCGAAGGACGTGGTGACCTGATCGTTCCCCTTTCGTTGCTTCACTCACATGCTTTTATAACTGGCGCGACGGAGACCGGCAAAACAAATACGAATAAGCAGATCCTTTTGGGGCTTTATGAAAAGGGCATCCCGTTTGCGGTAATTGAGTCTGCGAAGAAAGAGTATTTCAGAATGCTGGGAGAGGTTCCGGAACTTCGGATCTACACGGCTGGTTCGGACGGGGAGAAACTGGCTTTCAATCCACTTCAGCCGGAGGATGGTGTCCTGATCGAAAACCACGTCCATGCGGTGGTTCGGGCACTTCTGGCATCAACAGGTGGAGAACACCCGATTCCGGAGGCGTTCGAAGGACTTCTGAAACAGACCTACATGCGTTTGGGCTGGGAATACGGTATGCTGGCGTATACTGATGAGCGACGGCCGTTTCCGACCTTTAGAAATGTATTTGAGAATGTGGAGAGCTATATTTCCCAACATGCGAAGTACGGACCGGAGGTGCGGATGAATCTGACAGCGGCACTGTCGATCAGGACGGAAGCGATGTGCGACGGCGCACTCGGGAATCTCTTCGACAGACCATTTGGTCTTCAGGCCAGGGATTTTCTGAATTCGCCTTCTGTTATCGAATTATCGGACTTTTCGGAAGGAGCCGTGACATTCCTCATGAATATCCTTCTCTTTAAGTTTCAGAGTTTCCTCTCGAGACAGCCGGAATGCGAAGAACTGAAGAGAGTCATTGTTCTCGAAGAAGCCCATAACGTCTTTCGAAAAACACTCTCGGAAGAGTCGGGAAGAGCACTGAATAATGCGTATTTCGAAAAGATGCTTGCAGAGATCCGCGCTTCGGGAACAGGTCTTATCATTTGCGACCAGCGGCCGAGTATTCTTTCGGATGCAGTGGAGGCAAACACCTCGGTGAAGATCGTCCACGCGTTAGAGAGTGATGCGGATCGTGAAGAAGTGGGAAGAGTGATAAATGCTTCGGATTTCCAGATGAGGAAGATGCTCGAATTTGGCGTGGGGGAGTGTGTGCTCTCGTTAAGAGGTGTGCATGGACTAAGGCATGGCATCGTGGATCAGGTCGAGGCAATATCGGCATACAATCCCAGTTGTCATATCTGCGGGAAAAGATTCAGCTGTATCTCTTCGGGTGTGGAGAACATGCTCAATACTTGTCCAAAACCGCTTCTCGAGTACCATATTGCCCGGATTGTCGGAAATCCATATCAGCCGGCACTTCTGAAAAAAAATATCGATGTGATGCTTCGGGAACTGAATGTAGTTGCTTCATCGGGGACAAAACTATGCTTCCTGGGGAAACTTCTCCGGAAGTACAGAAGGTCTTCGGAGCAGGAGAACCGCATCATCACAAACACATATAGAAATTACTTAAGAAGGAGGAGCGATGCATGAGTGAGATTTCAGATTCCGGTGATTTCAATTTCAGTGATGTCGGAGACGATGTGTTTACTTCTTCCAGTGGCACTGAAACAGGTTCCTCTGGCGGAACGGAAGGAATCGTGGGTGAAGGAAGTGAGCTTGGCACGGAAATCTTCTCGGGGGAGAGTGCTTTTGGAGAAGTATCTTCAGAGAAGGAAAGTGTAGAAATACCTGCCCAGCAGATGGTGGAGAACTTCCATATCCAGTCAATGGGACAAATAATGGAGATGAACGGGAAATACATGTCGGAAGATGACATGAACCGCGTGTCTGCCGGGGTGAATGAAATCCGCGCTGTCGAGTACGATCCGGATCATAACTACACGGGGGTGTACTCGTTCTATAACGGAAGGTCTGTCATCGAGATCGCATCGATCGATCCGGAACAGATGGAGCGGACAACTATCCATGAGACGAACCATTTCATGAGCCACAATCATGAAGTGTTTGTGCCGCAGCCTGATCGGAACGGGTATACTGTGTTTAGTACGGTGGGGACTCGGGAAAAGAGCTGGTTCGTCTCAAATGAGACGGGCGAACGGTCCGAATTTACTTCGAAGGGCGAGGGCATGAACGAAGGACTGACGACGATGTTTACTAACCAGCAGTTGATGGAGATTAGTGAAGAAAAGGGAATCGCGGCGGAAAGACAAAACATCTATTCACACGCCACCGAAATATGTAAACAACTCGAGGACATCGTCGGCGAGGATACACTGAAAGAAGCATACTACGGCGGGAATCTCGATAAACTCGAACAGCAGGTCAATGCACTAGCAGGGGAACATGCATATGAGACACTTCGGGACAGCCTTGACAGAACATTGTCCAGAGACTGGTCAGAGCGCACCATTTCCATGATGGAGGCCCAGCGTATCTTAAACGAAATGTATAAGAATGGAGGAATGGAATCATGATGGAATATATACTGGATTATCTGGACGAAAAAGGTGTATATGCAGCAAATCAAGCAGAGCAGGAAAAACTGGAAAAAGGAATCCGTCTCTTCCTTCTGGAGAAGGGTATTAAGGAGGATGATAACGATCCATATTTTAAGAAGTATATTGCAAGTGCACTAAACTTGATTGGAACTGCGGATCTGAAAATGTACTTGAGCGAATACCCTGTGATCAGTGCGATTATGCAGATCGTTCTTGAATGGAAAGCAGATGGGAGAATCCCGTCCTCAAGAAAAGAGAATCTGCGCTCCTGCATGAAAGAACTCTATGAATCGGGACTGGGGGATAGGTATATTCCGGCCACGGAAGTTCAGATGATCTTGGCGTAATATCTACTAAAAAGTCGGGTAGTTTCGGCATGGGTAGAGGACGCGAAGAGTGCTATACTTGATGTATGTGATAATGCCTTAAATTTCCAATCAGATAATTACGAGGAGTGCTTGGTTATGGGGATTTCGGTTGAGACGCGGTTGGGGGTGTCGCCCGCGAGGCGGGGGAGAATGTGGCTGTGTTTCCACGACAACGACCGGGAACTGGTGAAAAGTGAGTTGGTCCCGGAACTTCTGAAAATCAAGGATTGCGCTATCTACTTTGGCGAGAATGAGAGCGATAAATTTCGGGTCGACTGGGATCTGATCCGGATGGTGGTGGTCCTCGTGTCGGAGGACATGCTCACTGCGCACAAAGCCCAGGTCACAGTGCTTTTCACGCAGGGGAAAGAGAAAAATGTACCGGTGCTGCCGATCCTTATTGGCGAGGATCCTTCGCTAAAAGCACTTTTCACGGAGGTGCTCGGGAAGCTGCAGCGGCTCGTGTATTCGCCGCGGAAGAAAGAGGAATTCGAGAAGAAAATGCGCGCGGAGTTCGACAAGTATTTCGCAGGCGACGATCTGCGCCGGGACGTGATCCGGAATTTCCGGAAGAAGGCGTTCCTGAGCTACCGGACGAAGGACCGGGCGGAGGCGCTGCGGCTGATGCGGGCGGTGCACGAGGATGAGGGGCTGCTGGACGTGGCGGTGTGGTTCGACGGGAACCTGATCGTGGGGAAGAAGTACGATAAGACGATCCTGCGGGAGCTGGACGATGCGGACCTGTTTCTGCTGGCGGTGACGCCGAGGGTGCTGGAGAAGAACAGCGCGGGGCAGGACAATTATGTCGTGCGGATCGAGCTGCCGGAGGCGCGGAAGCAGGGGAAGCCGATCCTGGCGGTGGATGTGAACGTGGAGGCTGAGGACTGGCGCGAACAGCTCGAACTGGACGCAACACAGTGCGTTGGAATCGAAAATGTGTGCACGGCGGTCGGAGGAGGTCTCGGACGGCGCGCCGTTTCGGAGATGCTGCCGGAGGAAGTGTATCTTCTGGGGATCGCGTATCACGAAGGGATCCTGGTGGAGAAGGATGCGGCGCGCGGAATCGCGCTTCTTCGGGAGGCGGCTTCGGCCGGGCATGTGGACGCGATGCGAAGGCTGGAGGAGATCTACTTCTACGGCATCGGGACACCGGTGAACTATGACGAGGCGTTGAATCTGGTAAATGCGCTGTTGCAGCTTCTGATGGAGCGGAGCCGGGAAGCGGGTGCATCGGAAGAAGCACCGGAGAGGATGCGTGACGCAGCGGCTGCGGAATTGGTGAGCGAGGCCGCGGAAGAACGAGAAGCACTGAATAAAGTGCTTTTGAATCTGAGATTTGAGCTGATGGAGAAGACGCAGTATCTGCTCGATCGGGCGCTGGGGAAATATGCGTATGAATTCGCAAGACGGATGCTGGTGGCGGCACAGGCTGTGCATCACGATGACGAGAACCTGGCGGTTCAGGCGATGGATGTGATCAATGAGGCGCGGGCGTGGAGCTATATGGGCGACGTGTCCTGGCAGGTGGGAAGGCCGGAGGATGCGCTAGAATGTGCGCGTGTGAGCTGCGAGAATCTCGAGCGGGTGCAGCAGGTGCTGGAGCCGGATGATCCGGTGACGCAGATCGTGCGGGCAGAGGTCAGGTCGGATCTGGAGTCGGCGCTTCTGGTGAATTACGATCACTATGCCGATTACCTCATTAAGACCGGAAGAAGTGCGGACGCGGAGGCGGTGCTGGCGAAGCGGCGGATGCTTCGGGGCGGCGAGACGGCTGAAAGGAAGACTGAGGAAAAAGGTGCGGCAGGCGCGCCGGAGGAGATAGCGGGCCGTGGCGAGACGGAGGGGCAAAGCTCTTCGACGGAGAGCCGTCCGGAGGATTTCTATGCACTGGTACGACATGCGGACATGTGCTTCTCAAGCGGAAAGTACGAAGAGGCGGCGGAGAAAATGGAGCAGGCGCTTCTTGGGTTCGAAGAGGTCCGTGCGGCGTCGGGCGATTGGGAGAGGATCCTTCAGAAGGCGACGGCGCTGGATAAACTTGCGAGCATGCACGTGATGAATCCGCGCGCCGGCGAGAAGGAGCTGGACCGTGCGTATGACTGTGCGTGCGAGGCCCTGAAGATCTGCGGGCAGGTGCTGGATTTTGATAAGGAAAATGATCCGGCTTTCCACGAGCGGGCGATTTGCCTCGAGGTGCTGGGGCATTTCTTCCGGCGAAAAGGCCAGACCGCGCGAATGGCGAAGCTATTCTATGAGTGTGAGTGCGCGAGGGTGGCGATCTACAGGCGGAATCCTTCGGAGCAGATGTGCCGGGAACTGGAGGTCTTCCGCGACATGAAGAAGGACCTCTATGCGCGTTTGTGGCAGGAGATGTACGAGGTGCATGCGAAGAAACATGCGCTTCTGAACGGGCCGTGTGCCGGGGATCTTCCGATGAGTGCGTTGCTTCAGGAGAAGCGGCTCATGAAGGCGAACGGGTATATGTATTTCTTAGCTTCTTTTCTGGACACGAAGGACCGGGTGGAGGACATGCCGGGTGTCTGGGAGGCGGTGCTTGCGCCAAAGAAAGAAACGAGTGAGATTATCGGGAAGATCGCGACGTATTCTGATTCGGAGCTTCGTCGGGATTGCCGGATGATCTATTCCGTGCCGACGAAGTCCGTGCTGCGGATGATCCGGGAGAGGCTGATCGGGACGGAGTATAATCTCGGCGTTTCGAATATCGGTGCGGAGATGCTGCTGGGGCGCGGGAGTAAGGAGCCGGCGCAACGCATCGTGCTCTATGAGCTGCTGGATAATTACTACCGGACGTACTATGTGCTCTACTTCTCTCTGGCGGCGCTGGAAATGAAGGCGGCCGAGCTCTGCTGTGCCGGGATCCTGGATCCGGAGTCCGCGGGATGGAGGCGTGTGGAGCCGGATGCGCTGGAGATAGGACCCGACGGGAAACAGGTGCTCGAGGATGTTTTCCTCGCGGACAGGGAGTCGCTGGGCCGGATCGTGTTCGCGCTGGCGGAGGATTATTTTGAAGAAGCACTGGATCCGGGTGATGTGGCGCAGGTGAGCTCGATCATGGCTGCGGATCCGAAGTCGTTCATGGTGCGGTCGATCGCGGGGGAGACGGTCCGGGATACGAGTGAGGCGGACGGCGACGAGGAAGAGGAGCAGTTCTACTGCTTCATGATGCGGATGGGATAACCCCTTGTGAGTGGAATGGGAAGAGAGTTTAAGAAACCTGAGCGAGGTGACATGATATATGGATCAGCGGAAAAGTAAGACAAAGTATCGTTGGATGATGGTGGCGGCGGTGGTGGGGATGCTTCTGCTGGCCGGGCTGGACCTGTTCCGGCTGCTGCGGTATTACATTCACGCGGAGCTTCCTATTGAGAAGGAGATGCGTTCGTTTCTTCTCGCGGAGATTGCGATCTGCGTCCTGACGTGTGCGTGTGTGCTGATCCGGCGTACGCGGACGGCGATGGTCGGACCGGTCTGGCTGGGTGCGTATCTGATCGGGATGTATCCGATCCTGGAGAGCCGTATCTATAAGGGGCATGACGATGTGCCGCGGATCGTGGCGTTCGTGCTTCTTGGGATCCTGATCGTGATCAATATCCCGGGGCTAAAGGTGCTTCGGTGGAGAACGCAGAAGATCGTCTCGAGAATTCTGTGGTTCCTGAGTTTTGGGATCTTTCTGGTGATGACGGTGGTGACGTTAAATGGGTCGTCGCGTGTGAACCGGCCGCTGGTCCTTCTTGGAGCCGGGTTTATCCTTGCTATTCTGACGTGGCATCTAGTGACACTTCCGGGGCTCGAGGCCATCTGCGGCTTCGGGGGCGCGACGGCGCTGACTTCGGCGTCGGTGTTCCTTCTCGCGCCGCTTCTTTCTCAAGGACTCGATGACGTGCTGGCCGATCAGGATGTTTTCATGGCGGCGTTTCTGCCGTTTGCGCTTCGTGCGGCCGTGGTCGTGCTGCTGGCTTTCTGGATGATCTGGAAGGCGCATCGGTCCAGGGGGCTCTCCACGGAGAGAGTCCTGCCGAGGTTTAACATCATGTACGATGGCGTGTACGTCGTGGAGGATGACGAGATCGTGGTCGTGGATGACGAGAACGATAAGGACGGCGAGTGAGCGGGAGCCAGCAGGGGCAGAAACAGCGTGTAACAGTGTTACAAATGTTGAAATATAGGGAGGTTCGGAGACATGCTGCTATTTTCGACAGTATTGGACGTGAAGAGGGAATTGGACGCAAGTGCTTTTCGCAAATTGGTGGTGGAATGGAACGAAAGATTCCGCGGACTGAGCAAGGACGGCGAGAACGACAGGTATAAAGAGAATTACATCCCGGGCTTCGTGTGGGAGCGGGAGAGGAGTCTCAAGTGCGGGACGGAGAACCTCTGGATCGCGGTCGAGGAATATGTGGAGAAGAATATTATCGCGGTGCGCTACGAGAAGAAATCGGCGGAGGGCATCATCTGGGACACGGACTACGTGATGGATTTCAAGGAGAGAAAGCTCGCGATCCGGCTGGAGAGGAGCTACACGGAGGATGCGAATCTGAATGACCACAAATTCTCGCCGCCTTTCTTTATTACGATCCTGATCGAGCACGATCTGTTCCCGATGGATGGGGATCTTCCGATCTCGAACCAGCCGGTGTATATCCGTGACGAGAATGTCGGGCTTCTGGCCGGGGTGGTGAAAGGCGAGAACCAGTACAGGCTGCCGATCGTTTTCGTGTCGAAGAATACGTTTGGTAAGGATCCGGTGGATGTGAAAAGGCTGGCCAGCCGGCTGAAGGGGATGGCGCATGTGCTGGTGCAGGAGGATCGCGGGACGAACGAGAAGATCCGCGAGGCGTGCGAAGGGCGGAACGAATACAACGGCACGATCGGAGTGTATTTTCCGAATCCGATGATCAAGAAGGGACGGTATTTTACGTCGAATCCGTCTGAGGATGTGGATGCGCAGCTGCTTGAGAAGGTAATCTCGCGTGTGCTTCAGTTCTGTAATTCGAAGGTGGTCGATCCGATCTATACGTGGCAGGGCGTGAACCATGCGCTGCTGTTTCGGGATCTGTCGGTGCAGCGTGAGCGGAGCCAGTTGGCGGAGGAGGCGCGGAAGAAAGCGGAGGATGAGGTCGCGAAGATCATCGCGTCGCTTGACGATGAGCATAAGCGTATCACGGAAGAGGCGGTCCGGAAGGCGACGGATGAGGCGAACAGGCTGATCGAGGAGTTTGACGAGGAGAACAGGAAGTATAAAGAGAAGATCGCCGCGTTGTCGAAGGAGAACGAGAGGCTGCGTTATGAGAATGACGGGCTGAATGCCAAGATCAACCGTTTCGACAGTGTTCCGGTCCTGGTGTTCGGGAATGAGAAGGATCTGTATCCGGGCGAGATCAAGGATATGCTTCTGACGACGATCGAGGAATCCTTGATCCGGTTCCGCGACGATTCGCGCCGCATGCATATTCTGAAGGATCTGCTGGAGCATAACAACTTCAAGCATGAGGCGAAGGAACGCGAGGCGATGATTCAGAAGGTGATGACGGGGTACCGGAAGATGGACGGTGCGACTCGGCAGATTCTTGAGGAGATGGGGTTCGTGATCTCGAGTGACGGGGCGCACTATAAGCTAGTTTATTGTGGGGATCCGAGATATGCGACCACGTTGCCGAAGACCGGAAGTGATGGTGCGCATGGCGGGAAGAATGCGGCTTCAATCGTGACGAATATGCTGTGCTGATGGAGCAACGCCGATGTAGAATCCGACGGCGATATGGCGGGATCGAGACGGCGCTGATGTGATGATTGATGTGAAGATCTGGCGACACATTGAACTGCAGTTTTTGCAGGTTTAATGTGTCGCTTTTCTTTGCCGGGGGTGCTGTTTACTCATTGAAACGTGGTTCGGGTGGAGTTTAATGTGTAAAATCCGCATACAAAAGCACTGGAAACAGTGCTTTTTACATATTAAATGGGGGAGTGTGGACGGTTTGATGTGTTGAGATCCTGAAAACAGGGGTTTTTTACACATTAAATGAAGGGGGATGGGAGGTTTAATGTGTCGGGCGTCAGTGGCGCGGGAAAATGAACACATTGAATCCGGAAAAGCGTCGGTTTAATGTGTTTGGTGAGAGCTTGGAGAGGGCTGGGTCGGGAGCTTGATCGGGAGCTTGGTCATGAGCTTGGTGAGTGGACGGGCAAGAAATGAGGAGATATTTGGACAGTTGCCCCTGTAGAATCGGGATTGTAAGGTGAGTGGAAGGTGGCCGGAGGGCGATCGGGAGCTCCCTTGCGAAGAGGGCGTGGGCGGAGAGGCACCTCCGCCCCGCCGGAATCAAAGGTGAAGCGAGTAGCAGGATCAAAGCCGGGAGGTAACGAAGATGAAAGAATATAATGAAGAGATTTATGTTGTGGATGGAAACGATGTCATTTGCGTGTGCGAGGAGTATTTCGGGGCGGATGCCTGCGAGATCGAGAACGGGTGCGGCCGGGACTTCGAGAGCAGATTCGGATGTGATTACGATGAGCGTGAGGAAGAAATCGTACTCGGGCATGGCGTGAGCGATGAGGAATACTATAGGGAGTTCTGCGTGGAGCCGTGGGGCGACGAGGAGACTGCAGGGGATGAGCTGGAGGTCGTGCCTGGGGACGCTGCCGGAATCGAGGACGAGGATGACGATTACGAGGAGCTCGGCGATGGATTCGGATCGGACTTCGAGGAGCCGTTCAGCGTGATTATCGAGGAATACGAAGATAGCGGGAAAGATGTGGGCGGCCAGCCGAGAAAGATTGCGTGAGGCGCGCCGGGCACACAAAATGGCTGAAGGGGGCGCCGGCTTGTGAGTGTGCACGGCATGTGAAGAGCGGAAAACGACGCGGCAGGCAAGTGCGCCGGGCGCGTAGATTTGCGATACAATAGAAGACAGAGTTAGAACTTCAGGCGACGATCGAAAGACGTCGCCAAAGTGCTTTTGACGAAGAAATCGTGGCGTGAAAGCGTGTCTGAAACAGCGAGGGCTGTGCGGGAAGTGCGCTCTGAGGAACAAGAGTTGAGCCGCGGATGTTGAGTTGCGGGAAATGCGGACGGATCGGTAAGGAGCGGGTATGGAAAAGATAGACGGCGAGTGGATCATTCACGGGATGGACTGGGATGAGCCGGGGTGCATTCATACGGCGGAGGAGCTGCTTGAGGTGATCGAGCGGGTCGGCTTTCTGCCGCTCTTTTCGAACGATGTGCCGGGGTTCTCGGTGGAGAATCTGACGGATCCGACGTGCTGGTGGTGCGGGGATGAGCGTGTCGACCCGTGGGAGTGGCGCGTCACGCTGTCGCGGACCGGGAAGGTCGCGTACGGCAAGTTCTTCGGCAGGAAGGCCGGGTTTGTGGCGAAGAAATGGTTCCCGGATTTCGCGAATTTCCGTCGGGACGGGTACGACTTCGATGCGCGTTTCGACGATGGACGGGCGGAGCTCCGGGAGAAGCGGATCATGGACCAGCTGTGGCCGAAACGCCTGGAACTGCAGGATATCAACAAGAAGAATCTGGAGAAGGAAGTGGCGGATCCGGTGCTCTATTCTTTCGAGCTCAAGGAACGGGCCGGATTCGGCAAGGGCGGCGAGAAGAATTTCGACGGGGTCTGCGCGAAACTTCAGATGGAAACATACCTGGTGGCGAAGGATTTCCTGCCGCGCGTCAACAAGGACGGCGAGGCCTATGGCTGGGCGATCGCGAGGTACACGCTGCCGGAGTACCTGTGGGGGTACGGGTTCGTGACGGGGCGCTATGGTGAGGCGCCGGAGAAGTCGCGGGCGCGGATCGTGGCGCATCTGCTGAAGCAGTTCGACGTGGACGAGAAAGCGATTCTGAAAATCATTAAGAAGTGAGCGCGAGCGTGGCTGCACGATCCGACGGCGGGTGGGAGCGCGCGAGGTGTCTCGGGTGTTCGATAATAAGTTGACGATCGCACGCGAGCGTCTCAGTGTGTTCGAGAATAAGTTGCCGATCGCGGCGTGAAAAGCAATGGAAACAGTGCTTTTGCATATGTATTCACGGTTTTGTATGAGATTGGACGGGCTTGGGGCTTGATTGGAGGGCCCCAACATACTAAACCTTCCAAAATGAAGATTTAGTATGTCATTTGAGCTGGTTTTGAAGGGGGTTGACATACTAAACTCCTGATTTCGTGAGTTTAGTATGTCATTTCTTTATACATTTGGCTTCTAGAGCTGAAAAAAGCATACTAAATGCTTCAGAACCGAGTTCTAGTAGGTCGACACTCCAGAATCACGCCCTGCCCAACATACCAAATGCCTGGAATTGGAAGTTTAGTAGGTTGGCGGAGGGTCCCGACAGACTAAACATTCCAAAATGGAAGTTTAATCGGTCGGCTGCCAGAGACGCCGCGAAACTTTCGCATTAATAGGAATGTGAATATTGTACTAAATATTTGATTTTTGATATAATAAAGTGTCAACTTGGGTTTAAACGGGAAACAACTGGATACGGAGGTTTGGGTATATATGTTGAGAAAGCGTGTCTTGGCAGCGCTTCTGGGCGTTGCTATGCTGGTGAGTTCTTGGTCATTGTGTGTCATGGCCGAGGAGATCGATGAGAATCCGAATGGCGATGAGGAATATGTGACGGGTGAGGACCCCGACGAGGAGGATCCGGAAGGCGATCCCGACGAGGAAGAGGAAGACGACTACATTCCCGACGACGATCCGGATGACGGACTTGACGACGAGAACGGCGAGATGACGACGCTCGGCGAACTGGTGAATGGCATTGTTTTTGAGTTTTCTGACCTAGAGGGCGAGCAGACCGCCATGTTCGTGCCGCAGGAAACGGCGAAGTATACATTCCTGGCGACGAATGCGTATCAACCTTCGGTAACCGTAACAGATGAAAACGGTACGGAGATCCTGCCGCTTCATTCGGAAGAAACGGAAAGGGCGGTATGTCTTGATCTGCAGCTTCAGGCAGGAAAGACGTACATCTTCGTGATCAACGCAACTGCCTACGACTACGAATACAACTACGACAGCAAATTTACTCTATTCATCTTTAAGTCGATGGAGCAGCCGGAAGTAGGCAATAACTTTTTCCTGCAGCGGAATGATTCCGGAGAGCGGCATCTTTCCTTCACGGTTGAAGAGAGCAAGGTGTACTTCTTCTCTGTGATGACCGCATCGTTAGCATACTATACTCCATACGTGTATTTCTCTGTATATGAGGGCGAAAGAAGCGTGAACACGTGGTTTATTTCTTCCACCGGTGCCAACCAGCAGGTGGCCGCCTATCTAACGGAGGGGGTGACTTATGACTTACGTCTTTCACTCACCAACGGGTACAGCTATTTCTTCGACGCGGTGTATCTGAATATATCCACTAAAGTGACCGAAATTGATTACGGACGGAACAATGTGCGTGCCGGGAATGATAGGAATCAGACCTGGTATAGCTTTACCCCTTCTGAGAACGGTGTGTATGCGATCTATTCTGAGGGGGACTACAATACCGAGATCACCATCTACACGGAAGATGGTGTGAATGAGTCTGCCATCGCAGGGGCGAGTGGAGAGAACTTCCTGATGCGTGCGGTCCTCCGTGCCGGACAGACATATTACATGAAACTGAGAGTCTATACGGATGAGACCTGGACGAAGAGCTTCCCGGTCGTAATCGAAAAGATGTCGGATTACGAGGCCGGAGAGAACGTGGTTCCCGTCGGTGAATATGAGACCGTATACTATCCTTTCACGGCGGATCAGGAAGGCTATTACTTCTTCTATGCGGATGTCGTGAACAGTTTCCTGAACACGAGAACATACCTGGACAGCTATGTGTCTCAATATGCACACGCACTCTATCTGGAGAAAAACCAGCCGGTGATGCTTGCTCCTTATAACGACACAGGGACGGATCATATTACCTTCTTTGTCGCACCGATCGACCAGAAACTCGACCTCGGCGAGAATACACTTACCAAGATGAGGGACAATCACGCCTACGCGACATTTACGCCAGAAGTATCCGGCCTTTATGATTTCAGCGTGACATGCGGCAGCGGATATGAAAACACGATCATTTACCGCACGAACGGAGATTCATTGGATAAGAAGAAGAGCAGTTCCGACTATAAGGAAT
>JAEEIT010000033.1 GCA_016281535.1 Clostridia bacterium
GCCTGAAGCAGGGCTTCGTAGGCTTTCCAGCTGGGGTGGTCGTGGTCGGTGATGCCCTTCTCGTCGAGTGTGCGCTTGGCAACGGCAGCCATATCGCCGGCCATGCTGGCCCAGATGGCGTCATCGGCTTCGTCTCCGGAAAGGCCGATCTCGATGATCTCCGGGACGAATCCGAGCCAGGCCGTCTGATACAAGTTCCCGCTGAACGTATCGGAGTCCAGGACTTTCGTATGCAGCTTATTGGTAAGGATCACGATGACCATGTTGTTCTCCGGATCGATCATGGCGAAGGTGCCGGTGAATCCCTGATGCCCGAAGGCTTTCGAGTCGGTCACCGATCCGAAGTAGTAGTCTCTCGTGTGGTCACCTTCTCTCCACCAGCCCAGCGCGTATCCAGGATAGTCTTCGTTCTGGATCGACGTGAACAGGTCGAGCACGTCCTGGGAGAAGAACCGGTGATTGCCGTATCCTCCGGTCAGCATGACCGATCCGAGGATCGCGAGGTCCGTGGCATTTGAGAAAAGCCCTGCGTGCCCGGAGATGCCATCCATGCAGTAATAGGCATTCGGATCGTGGACTTCGCCCTGAAGCGTCCGGATACGGATGCCCCAATACTGCTTCGTTTCGCTCTTCTTCGTGCCTTTCAGTTCCGTAGCGGCACAGTCCCCTTCGGAGAAGCCGTTTTCAAGCGGATTATACGTGATGTGGGAAAGTCCCAACGGTTCCCAGAATACTTCTTCGAGAAAAGCATCGAGCCTCATGCCCGTGATCTCTTCGACGCAGAAGCAGAGGATCATGAAATCGAGATCGCTATAGAGGACCTTCGTGCCGGGCTGGTACATCACGGGGGTCTTGCAGATCATGTCGAAAGTCGACTTCCGCGCAGCATCGTCCGCCTTGGTTCCGACATAGAGGATATTGCTGTCATGGGCGCTCCAGTCCCGTTTCCCGTGATCGTAGCGGTCGTTGTAGTATTCCGGTCCTGCGGGAAAACCGCCCTGGTGGCGGAGAAGGTCCCGCACGGTCAGGTCGGACTTGTACTGCTTATTCGTCGCGAGCGGAATATGGGTATAGCCTGTGTAGGTGATATCGATGGTATCGTCAGCGAACTTGTCGCCCAGGATGTCGACGATCTTCGCGTCGAGGTCGATCCGGTCGTTCGTCATCAGGTACTGGATCGCGAAGTTCACGCTGAACATCTTCGTGACCGAGGCCAGGTCATAGAGGGTGTTATTCGTAACGGGGGCCGCATCGATGGGATCCCCGACATCGTCGTAGGTCCGGACGTTCCCCCAGGCGTTCTGGTAGACTAGGCGGCCATCCTTAATGATTGCGACCTGCGCACTCGGAAATCCGTACTCGATATCGCTGCTGATAATGGCGTCGATGAGCCCGATGGCGCCTTCGTCGATCCCCACGTCCTGGATCGTGCCGCCGATCACGATGGGGAACGGGATCTTCACCTGCACTTTCCCTTCGGAAAGATCACTGAGCTGAAGTGAATTGCGGCCGTTTCTCGCGATGCCCGAGATGTCCAGCGTGTAGGTGCCGCCGGGCGTCATGGAAGAGGTATCGATGCGTTTGTCGTTGATATACAGGTTGAAACTTCCGGCTTCCTCATCCAGGGTGACGTAGATGGTGCCCTGTCCGCTGTAGCCGTAGAACCCCAGACGGTTGTTGGCACAGTACGAGGACCGGTCCTGCCACTCCGGGAAGGTAATATCGTATTGCCATTCGAGTGTGGGGTCGGTCATGACCGGCTCCGTCGGAGCGGTCGGGGTGATGACGACCTCGCCATGATTCGGTACCGGAGCGGGACCTTGCGTCGCAGCCGGATCTGCGGCACTTCCGGCCGCACTTTCCTTCTGCGCAGGGCTTCCCGTCGCGCCCGGATCTTTGGCCGACGTTTCTTTCTTATCCTTACATCCTGCAGAAAGTGCAGATGCCGCTATGACTATGCTAAGTAATAATGCCGCAAATCTTCTCATGTCGTATGTCACACCATTTCCGGTGGTGTACCGGTCCGATCCTGATCAGAGTACCTTCGCCAGGAATGTCTGCAGTCGTTCATTCTGCGGATTGTCGAAGATCTCTGACGGCGTTCCTTCTTCGATGATCTTGCCGCCGTCCATGAAGATGACGCGGGTGCCGACTTCCCGTGCGAAGCCCATCTCATGGGTCACAACAGCCATCGTCATGCCTGACCGGGCCAGATCCTTCATAACGTCGAGCACTTCGCCGACCATTTCCGGGTCGAGGGCAGAAGTCGGTTCGTCGAAGAGAAGCACATCCGGGGACATGCAGAGCGCACGGACAATGGCGATACGCTGTTTCTGGCCGCCGGAGAGCTGGCTCGGATAGGCGTCCGCACGGTCCTCCAGACCCACGCGCGCAAGAAGCTCCAGTGCTTTTGCCTCGGCATCGGCCTTACTCATGCCGAGAAGCTTACGAGGTGCCTTCGTCATATTCTCGAGGATCGTCATATGCGGGAAAAGATTGAAGTGCTGGAACACCATGCCCATCTTCTGACGGAGTTTGTTGATGTCCGTCTGCGGCGAAGTGATGTCCACGCCTTCGAAGGTGATCGTGCCTTCGGAAGGGCGCTCGAGAAGATTGAGTGAACGGAGGAAGGTGGACTTACCGGAGCCGGATGGCCCGATGATGACGAGCACCTCTCCTCTTCTGATGTCGGTCGTGATCCCGTCCAGTGCATGGATCTCCGCCTTCTTGCTCTTATAGTGTTTGGCCAGGTCCCGTACCGAGATGATGACCTCATTATTTTTGTTATCAGCGCTCACTGTTTCTCAGCCTCCTTTCCAGGATCGATACCATCTTGCTGAAGAAGATGACGATGATCAGGTAGATGCCGGCTACTGCAAGCAGCGGCATAAATGCGACGAATGTGCGGCTTCTTATGACGTCGCCGCCGCGGGTCAGGTCCATGATGCCGACGTAACCGGAAACGGAGGTCTCCTTCACCAGTACGATGAATTCGTTCGCCAGGGCCGGAAGGACATTCTTCAGGGCCTGCGGGATGATGATGTACGTCATGGTCTGGATATAGTTAAAGCCGAGGGAGCGGCCGGCTTCGAACTGGCCGTTGTCGATGCTCATGATGCCGGAGCGGATGATCTCAGCAACGTATGCGCCGGAGTTGATGCCGAAAGCCAGCACAGCCACGAGCACCTGGTTCGTGGACGATGCGAAGATGATGTAATAGGTGATCATGAGCTGGACGACCACCGGGGTGCCGCGGATGACCGTCAGGTAGAGCTTGACGATCAGGTTCAGCAACTTCAGGATGAACCGGCCGAATCCCGGGCGCATGTCTGCCACGGTCTTGTCGTGGGTACTGCGGATAATGGCCGCGACGACGCCCAGGGCGATACCCAGGATCACCGCGAAGAACGTGATCTTTAAGGTCATCCACAGACCCTTCGCCAGGTACATGTACCGGTCTTCTGCTATGAAGTTCACGTAGAACTGGTCTTTCAGGTTAGTAAGCCAGGCCGGAAGCGCCAGGCTCACCCTATATGCCAACATGCTGTTTCCCATACTGTTCCCCCTCGCATATCTTCTCGTCATGCAGAGTTTCCGTGATCCTTACCATCACAGACTTCTATTGTAAAAGAAACGAAGACGGAAATAAAGTCAAATCTCCGTCTTCGTGAACTTTTTCCTGCTTTACTTCGGGACCGTCATGCCTCCTCTATGGATGAAGCACCGTCACCCAGAAGTGGTATTCGAATCTTTCTCTCAGCCCTTGCTCGGGATGTACTTCTCGATGATGGCCGGGATCGTACCGTCTTCAGTCAGTTCCTTCAGCGCCTTATTAATGGCCTCGAGAAGCTCTGTGTTGTTCTTGTTGATGCACATCGCGTACTCTTCTTCCACATAGGCGGTCTCCAGGATCGTGAGGCCTTCGTTCGCAGCAACGAAAGACTTCGCCGGCTCGTTGTCGATGACCACGGCGTCGACCTTACCTGTAGACAGTGCCAGAACGGCATCGTTACCCTTGGAGAAACGTACGACTCTGTCTTCTCCGACACCACCTGACACGTCTGACATGTAGATATCACCAGTCGTTCCCTGCTGTACGCCTACCTTGTAGTCGCCGCCCAGAAGTGTGTCCACGTCTGTGATCTCGGAGCCTTCCGGAACGATAACGGCCTGGATACCGGTAGCATAGGTGGTAGAGAAATTAACGGCCAGCTTACGCTCATCGGTAACGGTCATGCCCGCCATACCGATGTCGTACTTGTTGCTCTGTACGCCTGCGATGATGGAGTCGAACTCCACATCCTGGATCTCCAGCTCGAGGCCGAGCTTCTTCGCGATCGCCTCGGCGATCTCGGCATCAATACCGACGATCTTGCTGTTGTCATAGTACTCATACGGCGGGAAATACGCGTTTGTCGCCATGATGAGCTTGTCCTTCTGTACCGTCATGCTCTTCTTCTTTGCGCAGGATGCCAGAGCACCCGCCATGCACAGAACCAGACCGGCAGATACGATTCTTCTTAAAATGTTCTTCATACTTACCCTCCTCAAACTGCAAGGAAATGCCGCTTCCCCGAAGCGACACCATCTTGCGGTCCATCATTCTTACTCCTTAAGTATATAGCCTTCCCGCGTGTATGTCATGTCAACAAGAATTCGAAAAATGCCCGTGAAAACTTCGTTATGTTAGGCATTTCAAACAAAAGTAAAAGAAAAAGCGATTTCTCGTGCTGTCCTCGACGCGATGCGTCTGCGGAGGCATGTCGGAATCGCTTTTTCTTTTATCAACAATTTCCGGTGTAGACGTAGTTCAGGTTCTCGCGGGCGATGTCGGCCAGTTCGTAGACGCGGGATACGGGCGTGGCGGCGCAGTCGGTCATGTGAAACCTCGGGAAGAACCGGGAGATGTGAAGCGGGATGTCCGGGCCGATGCGGTTCCCATCGGCGTCGCGAAGTTCCGAGACCCAGGTGCTGAGCGCGCGGATCTCTTCCTTGGAGTCATTCTCTCCCGGGACGATCAGGGTGGTCAGTTCGACGTGGCAGTGCTTCACGGCTTCTTCGATAAACTGCTTCGTCATCTCGATATTCCCGCCCAGCACGTCGTGATAGTACGTCTCCGTAAATCCCTTGAGGTCGATGTTCATCGCGTCGATAAAGGGAGCGATCTCCTGAAGGATCGCGATGTCCGCCGAACCATTCGTCACAAGAACATTCTTCAGTGATTCTACATGAGAGAGACGGGCGGTATCCCGTACGAACTCGTAGCCGACGAGCGGTTCGTTATAGGTAAATGCGATGCCGATGTTGCCCTCGGTGCGGTACTTCTTGGCGATGTGTACCAGCTGTTCCGGGGTAAGGGTGTCCGCGCTCTCGGCAAAGAGCTTCGCTTCGTCGCCCCAGGAGATCTCGCTGTTCTGGCAGAACGGGCAGCGGAGGTTACAGCCGTAGCTTCCGACGGAGAGGATCTTCGTACCGGGGAAGAAACGGCGCAGGGGCTTCTTCTCGATGGGGTCGAGGGCGAGAGAGGTGATGCGGCCGTAGTTGGCGGCGGTCACCCGGTCTTCGAGGGCGATGCGGGCACCGCAGAAGCCGATGCTTCCTTCTTTCAGGTCACAATGTCGGAAACACACTTGGCATCGGGTCATTCTTCGTTCTCCTTGTGGTATATGTCCGGGGCGCGGCCGGCTTGTGGCTGTCGTGTGGGGCCGGGCGTCTCCTTCTCGATGGAACGCGCATCGTGGCCCGCGCTTAGGTGTGGCGCACGACCTCGAAGCGCTGGAGCTGGTACTTCTCGTGCTTCTGGATGCCGCCTTTTCTCATGGCGATGGCGACCTGCTCTTCTACAGTGTCCACGCCGTCGAGATCCGGCAGCAGGAGTCCTCTTCTTCCGTCACGCGTGGAGACGATGACGCCGTAACGTTTCACGTCCAGCTGATCCATGGAATCGATATCTTCCGCTTCTCCCAGCACGTCGACGTTGATCTCGAGCCAGGGGAGCTCGTCTTCACGGATCGGATCGAAGCGGGGATCACGGGTGCTGGCGCTGATGGCGTTGGTGGCGATCTCCTGGGCAAGGTTCTTCATGGTGGGGCCGATGGTCCCGATGCAGCCACGGAGCATGCCCTGCTTATGGATCGAGACAAATGCGCCGGCCCGCGTGTGAAGGAGTGCGTCAGGGATCTCGCCGGTCAGGAGGGAAAGATCCTCGGGTATGCGGATCTTCTTCCCTGTCCGGATATAGGTCTCGAGAGAGAGACGCGCGAGGCGCACGTAGATGTCGGAGGCTTCACGCATCTTGTTAATTTCGTTCTCCTTCTTCTCCAGGTAGATACGGAGGAACTGCCGATCCGCAGAAAACAGTGCTTCTGCCTCGGAGTCCGGATCGGATGCGGAAACGCAGGTAGAATCGGCAA
Source organism: Clostridia bacterium (assembly GCA_016281535.1). Lineage (GTDB taxonomy): Bacteria > Bacillota > Clostridia > Saccharofermentanales > Saccharofermentanaceae > Scatonaster. Next base: position 6,414 of record JAEEIT010000033.1, read on the forward strand.
CGGAATCGGAGTCCGGATCGGAGTCAGTCATACTGTCGGCAGCCGACGTGGAATCGATCGACGGGGCCGGTGTTCCGGGATAGAAGGAACAGATGCCGTAGCCTACGCCGGTGATGTCCTCGTGGCTGTAGGTGGTAGCGCGGACGGGGCGGCCGTCCCAGGCGCCGGCCATAATGACGAAGGAGCGGTGGCCACACTCGGCGGCCTTGTCGCAGAAGGCTTCGTCGAAGTTGAAGAGCTCGCCGAAAGCAGCGCGCCCCATGACGTCCATGATGCGTTCGTCGTATTGGGGACCCTCGGGAGCGAAGCCGTAGGGGCCGTAATCCTGGAGTTTGTGGGACAGATCACCGCTTGAAACGATCACGGCCCTGCGGTTCAGTGCATTTGCAGCGCGAGCAAGGATCGTTCCGAGTCTGTAGTGGTCTGTCAGGGGAAGACCGGAAAGACCGATGCGGACGATCTTGCCGTCCTTGTATTTCTGGCGGATGAACCAGAGCGGCACCATCGTGCCGTGGTCGAGCTCGGGTTCCTGTTCGCCCATGGTGCCGCAGGGAAAGTCCTCGTGGTAGGCGATGTCGCTGATTCTATCGACCAGGTCTTCGTCGTAGTCTTCGCTGAATTTGACCTGGGGTGCGTGGAAGCCTGCGAAGGAACCCTTCGCGTGTTTTCCCGGCGAGATGTGGAAGTAGTCGGCATACAGTGTCGCGTGGGGGCTCGTGATGAGGATGGTCTCCGGCTTGAGCGCGGCGATCTCGTCGGCCACTTTCTCGTAGGACCGGATCGTCTTGAGCACTTCTTTCTCGCCGCCGCGTCCGACCGCGGGTACGATCAGGGGCGGGTGCGGGACCATAAATGACGCCAGGATCGGCATACCATCAGCCTCCTTCCGTATAGTAAGAACAGCGCTTCTGCCGAAGAATCGGAAAATGCGTGGCCAGGGAGCTTGCGATGCGGTCAGGCCATTACGCGTGGCCGGAGTGGCTCCCTGGGCGTGCTTGGCTTACTCTCCGAGGGGTTCGCCTTTACCGTTGAAGAGCGGGATCGTGCCGAGGAACTTGATGTCGTCGCGCTTGGCGGCGTCGCCCTCAGCGAGTACGCAGACCCGGCCGGTCACGGTTCCGCCGCAGAGGTTTATCATTTCTTCCATGGCGCGGAGCGAGCCGCCTGTGGAGATCACATCGTCCACGATCAGGATGCGTTTGCCGCGGATCATGTCGGCGTCATCACGTCCGAGATAGAGTCTCTGCTTGCCGCGGGTCGTGATGGACTCGTCTTCTACGCAGATCGGGTCGGGCATGTAGTTCTTCGGTCCTTTTCGAGCGACGAAATACTTCGCGGCGCGGCTCTGGCGCGCCATTTCGTGTGCGAGCGGGATGCCCTTGGCCTCGGCGGTGAAGATGTAATCGTAATCCTCGCGCGGGACAAGTTTCAGGAGTTCTCTGGCACAGGCCGCGGAGATCTCGGCATCGCCGAAGCAGATAAATGCCGCGATATAAAGGTCGTCCGCGATGGGGCACAGGGGAAGGTCACGTTTCAGTCCTGCAATTTCCATGGTGTATTTCATGCTCGAACTATCTCCTTGCTGAAGTGTAGTATGTGCGGGCCGGTGGCGCGTGGGCGTCCTTTCGCGGGATTTCTTGCGCGCCGGCGTCCCCTCCGGGGGAGGTGCCGGCGTCCCTTCGCGGTGGTCCGCTTCTTCATAGCCCTATTCTACAACAATCCGCCGTCGCCGTCACTAGAAGAATGCGCTGTGTGGGAAAGTGTTTCTTCTTGCGCAGGGCGGCAGAGGAGCGCCCTCCTTCCCCGCCTTCGAAAGGCCGCGGAGGAAAGTGCTTCTCGCGTAGACACAGTGCGGGCAGAGCTATAGGAAGATCTCACTTATCATGTTCCGCATCTCGAGCATATTCAGTGTCGTGCCATCACCTTCGAAGGTCAGGATCAGGTTCTTCCCGGTGTAGATCCCGTTGCGGCGGTAGATGTCGATCTTCTCGTGGAATCGTTTGCGGTACACGGGGTCGTCCATCTTGCCGCAATGCTCGTGGTACATCTCCTGCCGGCGTTTCTTGTCCCAGAGCGTGAAGTCCGGGTCCAGCACCTCCCCGTCGGGGAAGCGGAGTTCCTGTTCGTAGCGGTAAGGGATCCCCATCTCGAGATACATGTCCGCGAAGAAGACCTCTGACTTGGACCGGACCAGGTCGCCTTTCTTCGTCGGGTAGATCTTCTTCTCCGGAAAGCTCATGCCTCTCGTGTATTCCGCCGCTTCCCAGGTCCGCGCGAGCTCGTCGTCCGTTACGAGGAGCGGCCGCACCAGCGCCTGCCTGGCCGGGCTCATCTCAGAGTACAGGTCTTCGGGCGGCCGGGAACTCACGAAGTCCAGGTAACTATTCAGCAGCTTGAGATCGCGGGTCGCACGTCTGAGAAAATGCTCCAGATACGTCCGCGACGCCAGTGCTTTTGCCAGAGCAATATCCTTCTTCGGGATGTACTTGCGTCGGCCGGACGTCTCCGGCGAGACAAGGTACAGACTCGTCCACGACTTGCTGCCTGCAATCTCCAGATGCCCCTCCGGCAAGTTGCGCAAATTTGTCTTCGCCACAGAAATCGCCCATTCGAGCAGCATTTTCCGCTTCTTCAATGATTCAATAAACGTCTGCATATAAGCCTCCCTTTCGGGACGCGCCTCTTCGCTTCATATCAAATCATAAATCATAAAATCGGATGGTCCGCGCCGCTCCTGGTGAGCAGCTCAATAAATCAAATCAATCGCGTGCGGCGGTCTTCCCGCCACGGCACGTCTCATATTTGCATTAATAATATATCCGTGCGATATCGAATACAAGAGCAATCGACAATTTTGCGAGAATCTCTTGACTTGTTTTCATGGCTTATTCAAGAGGTTTCTCCTTTTGGGTGAGAAGCACTTGAATCTTCGCTGGGTGACGTTCAAGAGGTTCGGCCCTTTTCGCGTAAACCTCTTGATTCCTCTCTGGAAATAGTTCAAGAGGTTCAGCCTTTTTCGCATAAACCTCTTGATTCCTCTTCGGAAATAGTTCAAGAGGTTCAGCCCTTTTCGCGTAAACCTCTTGATTCCTCTCTGGAAATAGTTCAAGAGGTTCAGCCCTTTTCGCATAAACCTCTTGAACCATATGTCATTCCGCTATTCTATTCTTCGCCAAAAGCACTGTCCCCGCGTCTTTCTTCGCCCGAAGCACTGCCCCAGCGTCTACTTCTCTCTCCTGAACTGCGAGATAAACTTCCACGCCTCCTCGCAGCTATGCCGCCGGCACTCGTGGACCTGATTCCCGACACTGGCCAGCGCCGTCCTGCAGACCCCGTCCTCGCTCTCGAAATACTCGATCGTCAGGTCATCATCACGCGAATCGTCATGCACGACCTCGACCCGCTCACCTGGCACACCCCAGATCGGATCCGCCCACGAATCCTTCTCCTCGAACTTCAGCGCCGCGAACTCCGCACCCTTCTTCAGCCGGTTTACCTCCGCCAGGTACTTCACACGCTCCAGCGACGAATCCGCCTGGAACGGCAGCTCCGGCAGATGCGACTTCGCCCCGCCCGAATAGAACACCGGCACCGGCACGGTCTTATTCAGTTTCTCCGTCACCGGTTTCCCAAAGAACGTCGTATACACCGGAAAAAGCGCGCTGCACGGCATCACGCCTGCGAACACTTTCGGATACTCCTGGAACAGATCCCACGTCTTCCCGGACCCCATCGAGAAGCCCGTCGCATAGATCCGCGACTCGTCGATCGCGTACCGCGCCTTCAGCCCCTCGATCACCTCGATGGCCTCCGTCGCCGTCACGAACTGATGATTCTCGATCGACACGAACAGGAAATTATACTTCTTCGCGATCCGCCACCATTCCGCCACGAACGTCAGATACATCGACGAATCCCCGCCGCCATGGCAGCCGAAGACCAGCGGCACCGGCCCGTTATCGAAGAGGCCGTTATTGTAATACGCGAAATACCCGACCTTGTGCTGCGCAGGCTTTCCCGGGACGAACTCATTATCCGGCGAAGTCGTAACCAGCACCGCTCCGACATCCTCGGTCATGCCCAGCGCCGGGAAGTCCGGCTCGATCTCGATCTTCCCGCACCACATCTTGAACTTCCTGACGAACCCGTCGAAGTCCTTCTGATACTCCGCGACATCCTTCACAAGCAAATTCTCACATGCTCCAAAAGCACTGTTCACTTGCTCGTTATTCCCGACGCTCAATATCGCGATGTCCTTACGCTCCACCACCGGCACGACGCTCAGTCTCTCCATCGAGCACATCGCCGGCGTGATCTCACCCGGTCCCCAGAGGTACTGCCCGTTCAGCGTTTTCAGCAGGTGCGTCGCCACGTAGTCCGCCGACTTCCCGAAGCTGTAGATGTCCGCGCGGAAGATCGCCCCCCGCGCGAAATACCCCTCGAAGGTCTGCGTGAAGAAGTTGAAATTCTCGACGATGCCGTTCTTATAGACCGGGATCATCTTGACCTCGGAGATCAGTTCCACATAGAGTCCCTCATCCGCGCCGGCCCATCCGCCTTCCGCCGTCGGATATACGAAAAGCACACTTCCGTCGACTCTCGCTGCGATGTCCGCAAGTCCCGTGTTCTTCGCCAGCAGCACCGCTTCGTCACGTCCCAGCTTCTCTTCTTCGAAAACAAGAAGAAGCGGTGCCCGGAATGTATAGTTGTTCGTCTGTCCGTCCAGATCGTTATCCGGCACGAACACCTTCAGTTCGAAACTCTGATACTTGTTTTCCCAGTATTTGCCGCCATCCACATCCTGGACCTGCGGCCGCTCCATCATCGGCATAGTCAATCCTCCCTGTCTGCGCCGCCCCGATTTCTCCGGGCACGCACGCATTTCCCGCGCCCGTTTCCGGGACGCTCATGTATTCACTATACCATTTCACGCACCGCCCCTTATAGGTCCGAACTCAACCAAAACCCCCGACAACTTACAGCAAAAAGACGGAAGCCGGATGGCTTCCGCCTCCACAGACCTTCTCCACTCGAACCTTCCGCCCGCTTTCGTCCGGGCTGCTTCCGCCCGCTTTCGTCCGGGCTGCTTCCGCCCGCCTTCGTCCAGGCCGTCCTCGCAGCGCCCGCGTTCTCTACTTCAGCACCACCGTCGCGGTGAAGCACCCATCCTTCAGTTCCAGCTCCAGCCGGTATCCAAGTATCGCGAGGTTACTCTCCACGATTGCAAGCCCCAGTCCGGTGCCATTCTCCCCACGGGCAGAATCCCCCTTCACGAAAGGTTTCTTCAGTTCTTCCACGTCCACATCGCGAAGGTCCGTGCGGTTCCGGAAAGAGACCCGCTCTTTCGCGATACGGATCTCCACTTCAGAATCCGGCTCGCCGTATTTTCTACAGTTCGAGATCAGATTCTCGACCACCTGCCGCATCCGCTCCTCATCCGTCTCGATCACACAGCCGTCCCCTTCCTCGCACACGATCTTCGGCGTCAGACGGTTCCTCTCAAGAAGCGCCTGCTCCTTCGCTGTCACTTCGCGGATCATTTTCTCCAGATCCACCGGCGTCCTCTTCACCGCATCCCGTGCTCCTTCGCTGTTACTGAAGTGCAGGATCTTCTCCAGCATCTGATTCATCTCCGAGACATTCTCCCTGATCCGACCTGCGTACTCGCCACTCTTTTCCGAACTTTCCTCCAGGCACTCCGCATACCCTGAGATCGCCGCCAGCGGAGTCTTCAGGTCATGCGCCATCGCCTCGGTCGTCTTCTTCCTATAGTCGAAGATCTCCCAGACCGTTTTCTTCTTCTGATAAAGGATCACCGCCACGATGAGCGCCGCCACGACACCCGCCAGCACCGCCGCCAAGATCGTGATGCGCGACGTCATCGGCAGAATCGTGAATACCGACAAACTGCCCTTATCCGAGCGGGTCGTACGGAAGCACCAGGGACTGCTCCATTCGTCCCCGCCGATGGCCGCGTGCTTATAGAAATACTGGTCCGCGTTCTGTTCATTTTTCTCCGGAGCCAGATACCCTTGCAGATTCATATGGAATCCCCACGTGTTATCCATGTAGGCATACCCCTTCGTATCCGAGGGCGTACAATCGATCAATTCGCTCCGTCTGTTCGGCTTCGAGTAATACCAGTCATCGGAAACATTCACTACCCCCGGGAGGAAAGTATGCGTCTCCTCGTTGATATACACGCTTTCCCAGGAAAAACCGTAGATACCGGGACCGAACCCGAAATCACCCACCGTATTCACCATATCCGCATCCAGTTCATATTTGCGAGACTTCAGGAAACACTTCACCGGATCGTACTTCCCGCCTTTATACGTTTCAAGCTTCGAAAGATACGATGCATCCTCCAGATAATAGTATTCGCATGTTCCGTCCTGTTCCGTCTCCTTTATGAAAAGCGCGAAATATCCTTGGGGCGTTTCCAGAAGTTTCTCTCCGTCAATATACACGGCTCCATATTCACCGGTCGCGAGCGCGAAGACATGAAGACCCAGTTTCAAGGATTCATACTCCGCCTTCTTCGATGCCTCATCCGCTTCGTAATACTCCTCGATGCGCTCGAGCATACTCGACTTATACGTTTCAAACATGGTGTCTGCTTCATTTACTGCCGCTTCCCGTCTCTTCTCCAGATAGAAATACGAAACAAGCAGACTTGCAGCCACACATATCGCCAGCCATTTCAGAAACTCCTGCCAGAACTTCGGTTTCCTGATGGTCTTTCTCACCGGCGCTCTCATCCGGTCCTTGCGCACATTTTTCGTAAACACGAGATCCTCCTTCCGACCTCGGCACAGCGTAGCACTTTTCTTTCGCCGCCTCACGGTAAGATCTGTTCCCGCCTCACGGCAGGATCCTTTCACCGCCTCTCGGCACGATTCCGCTCCGCCTCACGGTACGATCTTGTACCCGCCGCCGATCACCGTCTTGATTTGATCCCCGGCTTTCCCCAGACACTTCCTAAGCTTCTTGATGTGGCTGTCCACGACCCGCTCAGATCCGTCAAAATCCAAGCCCCACACCAGATCCAGAAGTCTTTGTCTCCCGAGGACATGTCCCTGGTTCTCCATAAGAACCTTCAGGAGGAAATACTCTTTCGGCGCCAGTTCCACTTCCGCCTTCCCGTCATCCACGCGCACTTCCATCCGCGACGGATCGATACAGATCCGCCCGCAGCGCAGGACTTTCTCCCGTCCTTCTCCATCGCTCCCGGTTCTGGCCAGCAACGCGAGACACTTGGCATACAGGACTTTGATCGAGAAAGGCTTGACCATGTACTCATCGGCTCCGATCTCATATCCACGAAGAATGTTGTCCTCCGTCCCCAACGCCGTCAGGAAAACGATCGGACAGTTACTCTTTCTTCTAAGGATCTTGCAGATGTCGAATCCGGAAAGGCCCGGCAGCATGATATCCAGGATCGCGAGGTCGTAGTCGTTCTGCGAGACCATGAGGAATCCTTCTCCCCCGTCTTTTGCCTCGTCCACGTCAAAAGCACTGGTCCTTCGAAAGTATTCAGCGACCAGTTCGCGGATCTGCGTGGAGTCTTCTACGATAAGTATCCTGGGCATGTTTCTTTCCTCCATGACCTCATGTTAGCTTACCCGTGTGTCCTTCCTGTGCCCACGACGGACATTTCTCCACCGTCATCTCCCATCTCGAGCGCACACTTCCTTCGCGCGGCGTCACCCGAAGATCAGATGCATCAGCAGGAACACCGCCAGCGCCAGCGCGCCGGATCCGATCGCCATAAGCACCTGCTGGTACGGCCGCTTCGCCTTCTCCGCAACCTTCTCATCCTTGGACAGTTCTTTTCCCTCGGTAAAAGCAACGATCTCCTTATACGTCCGGATGTCGTTGTCTTTCATGATTGCCTCGATCCGAAGCGCCACGACCAGCAGCGCCACCCAGTACAGGGCGAAGACCAGAAGTCCCCACCACTTGAAGAAACGCACGAGCGGGTACGGGATCAGGATCCCGATCAGAAAGCCCACCGCGAAGAGGTTCGACCACTTATTGTATTGACGGATCGATTCGTTGTTGATTTCTTTCTTCATCTCGACAATATCTCCTTTTACAAGGTCATCGAGGCTCATCTCGAAAAGCTCGCTCATCAGAAGCAGGCTCTTGATGTCCGGGTAGCTCTTGTCGTTCTCCCAGGAACTGACCGTCTGCCTGGAAACGAAGCATTTCTCGGCGAAAACCTCTTGGTTCCAGCCTTTGCTGCCACGCAATTCTTTGATACGCTTGCCGATCTCCATGATTTACCTCGATGCAGTTGAACTTGTCGGATGACAAGTTCAATTTACCACTAATTCCGCATTCTTGGCAATCCGGGCAGAAGGCTCGTTGCACGCGCTTCCGCTCTCCCATCCGCCGTGCCATTTTCCGCAGCCTTTGCGCGAGGAACCGGCCTCACAGCTCCTTCGCCGCTCTCACTCCTGCGCGCCCTGATTCGCTGCCTTCTTCGCCGCGCGGGCCGCTCTCTTCGCCTCCCGCTTCGCCGCATACTCTTCCTGCGCCACGCGTCTTCTCTCCGCGTCCTCTTTCATCATGTCCTCGACCATCTGCTCTGCCTCGCTCTTCTCGCCGGTGATCTCGCTGTGCGCTTCGACGATCGCCGCCTTCACCGCCCACTTGATCACGAAATACCCCATGACCAGACATGCAATCAATGTACCACCATGAATTCCCAGATCCTTTAACATTTTTTCAAGTCCTCCTTGTCGTTTCTTGCGCGAAGTTCCTGCTTCTTCGATTCTTCCGCGAAGCTCCTGCTTCTGTCTTCCGCCCTGCTCTGCTTTTCGCTTCAGTCCTTTTGCAAAAGCACTTGCTCTGGCGGCTGTCGTCTGCTCTCGCTTCGCCTTACGCTTCGGAGTATGCTCCCTCCCCCGCCCGCCGTCTATCAAAGGTGCTTTACAGCGCATAGAAAAGCGATGTAAAGATGCCTTTACATCGCTGGAACTACTACATTTCCCGGCTTTCATATCCAAGCCCGCCGGCCATGTGCAGAGTCAAGAGTTCGGCTGTTTTTTCTCGAAACCTCTTGAATGAGACAACCATATTATTCAAGAGGTCTGCCACTTTCCTTCGAAACCTCTTGAGTCTTAAAACGAATAAACACAAGAGGTTTGTCGTTATTCTCTAAAACCTCTTGACTCCCCCGAGGAGAAAAAACACGAGGTTTCCCGATTATTCCCAAAACCTCTTGAACGTGACAACAAAAATATTCAAGAGGTTTGCCACATATTTCCCATACCTCTTGAATTCTTCCAACAAAAAAATCAAGAGGTTTATCGCTATTTCCCTAAACCTCTTGAATGTGCCAGCAATAATATTCAAGAGGTTTGCCACTTTCCTTCGAAACCTCTTGAATATCCTATTTCATTCACCCCACCACACGGATCGGAATATTCTCCTCCGCCAGAAAAGCTCTGACCTTTTCCTCGTGCTTCCGTTCGACGAATACTGCGACCCCCGTCCGCTCAGCCGGAATAAACACGAGCGAATTCGGGAGGACTCTCATGAACGCGATCGAGGACCAGGCGAGTTTATAACACTTACCCGCGTCGCTGCTGTGCTCGAGACCTTCCGAAGTAAACGTCTGCGTCACCTTTTCATTCTTATTGAGAATCGTCTTGTAAATCTTTCTGTAATTGATAAAGGTGAGTAGCAGAAGCACTGTCGTGACAAGAAGAGCACCCAGAAGGACATACATGACTGCATTACCGCCCCACAAAAGGATCGTGCACAGCGTTAATACGATCATAAGCCCCATCGACAGGAATCCGAAGCGATAGAAACTCTTATACTCGACGAGTTTTCTATCCGGCTTGCTCATAAGTTTTCCCGCCTGCATGACAACATCTGCGCACTCTCTCGCCTGCGCCTCGCTACGTTGTCCGGTCGTCTCAATAACCATCTTCGATCCTCCTAAGACTCCCGCCTCACAATTCCTTCTCCATCATGAAATCATCACAGACGAAGCCCTCGCCGATATCGGTCTTCTTCTCCTCCATGATCCGGAAGCCCCGCCGCAGATACACCCGAAGCGGCACGTAATTTCTCTTATTCACGAACAGCCGCAGCCTCTTCTTGCCCATCTCACGGGCTGTTCTCTCCGCCTGATCCAGGAGCACGATACTCCGGCGCTGCCCGCGGAAAGGCTTCATCAGATAGAGCTTACTCAGGAGCATCACGTCGTCCTCCTGCGGCTGCAGCCCCATATACCCGATCGGCGTATCTCCCAGAACGAGAAGAAAATACTGATATCCCTCCTCCGAGATCGCCTTCGTGATCGCCGGCAGACTCTGGAACTTATTCACCATATAATTGACCTGCTCCTGCGTAATGATCCCCGGAAAATGCTCATTCCAGATGATCTCCGCGAGCGACGCCACCGCCATCCTGCGCGTCGGCGAATTCACCGGCAGAAGCTGCACCGTCGACAACTGCTCGATAATCTTCGGCACCTCCGTCAGCGACTTGATCACCACATCCGCCGCCGAGACATTCTGCCCGCCGGACGTCGGATTATCGTACCCGACCGTATACATCCCCGCCATACGCCCGGCCTGCACACCAGCCGTACTGTCCTCGATCACGAGACAGCGCTCCGGATCGATATCCAGCCGCGTCGCCGCCAGAAGGAAAATATCCGGCATGGGTTTCCCGTTCTTGACCTCCGCGCCGCTTGCGAACACCTCGACCTCCGGCCAGAGATTCAGCAGATCGAACACCGCCTCCACATAATCCTGCCGCGAAGACGACGCCACCGCCACATGGATCCCCTTCTGCCGGCAGAACTCCAGAAGCTCCGTTAGGCCCTCTGAGCGCACCAGCCCCGAATCCGGGATACCGGCCACATTCTTCTTCCACTGAAGTTCGACCAGATCCTCCACCGAAGCCGGAATATCAAACTTCGCCTTCATGGCCGCCCACAGATCCGCAGACGAACGCCCCACATAGGGCCGAATCGCCTCATATGCGCCCTTCGCCCCGTAGCTCTCCAGAATCGAAGTCGTCGTCTCATCATGAAACGGCTCACTGTCCAAAAGGACACCATCCATATCAAAAATCACTGCAGATATCATTTCCGTCTCCTGTCTCTACGCGAGTCACCCTTTCACGACGGAAGAAGCACTGTCCCCCGTGTGGTTATCCTTCGCGCGGCCTTACTTCTCCATCATATCGATCCCAGTCGATTCATTCGGATACACACCCGTGAAGCACGCATCACAGAAAGAATGATCCGTATCCCCGATCAGGTCACCCAGCGAATCCACCTCAAGATAGCCCAGAGAATCCGCACCCAGGATCCCACAGATCTCCGGGATCGTATGCTGGCACGCAATCAGCATATCACAGCTGGGCACATCCGTCCCATAGAAACACGGCGAGATAAACGGCGGCGAACTGATCCGCACATGCACCTCGGTCGCACCCGCCTCACGCAGCATCCGCACAATATTCGCCATGGTCGTACCACGCACGATCGAATCATCGATCAGTACGACACGTTTCCCCCGGACCGCCGAAGAGACCGGATTCAGCTTGATCCGCACCGCCTCCTGACGCTGGTCCTGCGCCGGCTTAATAAACGTCCTGCCGACATACGTATTCTTCATGAAACCACGTACCACAGGAAGCCCTGCTTCCTCACCATATCCACTCGCCGCATCAAGCCCCGACTCCGGGACTCCGATCACGACATCCGCCTCGGCCGGATGCTGCCTCGCCAGCAGCCGCCCCGCCTGAAGCCGCGCCTCATAGACGCTCTTTCCATCGATATAGCTATCCGGGCGCGCGAAATAAATATACTCGAAGATACACATCTTACAGATCCCTCTGCAGTGCGTCCGGATACTACGGATACCATCATCATCACAGACGATGATCTCCCCCGGCTCCACATCACGCTCGAACTTCGCACCCACCGCATCGAGCGCACAGGTCTCCGACGCGAACACGACCGAATCCCCGAGACGTCCCATACACAGCGGCTTAAAACCATAGGGATCACGCGCCGCGATCAGTTTCTTCGGACTCATCACCAGAAGCGCATACCCGCCCTGGATCTGCTCCATCGTCTTCTCCACCGCCGCCTCGACCGACGGCGTACGGGTACGTTCCCGCGCCACAAGATACGCAACGATCTCCGAGTCCACCGTCGTCTGGAAGAAAGCACCTTCCTCCTCAAGTTTCCTCCGCAGCGTGATCGCATTCGTCAGATTTCCGTTATGGGCAAGAGAGAGCGTACCTTTCACATACTGCGTAACCAGAGGCTGGGTATTACTGAGCACACTGGCCCCGGTCGTACTATAGCGCACATGTCCGATGGCGATCGTCCCCTCCATCGAATCGATAATATCATGGGAGAAGACCTCACTGACGAGCCCCATATTCTTCTGGCACCGGATCCAGCCATCGTTATTGATGGCGATGCCGCAGCTCTCCTGGCCTCTATGCTGAAGCGCGAAAAGACCGTAATACATAAGCGGCGCGATCCTTCTCCCCTCGCGGTCGAAGATCCCGAAAACACCACATTCCTCATGACGTGAACCGATCATGCGACACCACCTTCCTTTTCGAGAATATTGTATGGGTTACGCCTTTTTCCTGTCAATGCGATATACTGATAAGAAATGAATGGAAAGGAACCTTTTTTACGTGGATTTCTGCGCCCGAAGCACTGTTCCCGGTTCTGCCTGCCCGGATGGGCACGGCTCTGCCGCCCCCGCCACATCCGGCACGTCCGGTCATACCCCCTTCTCACCGTATGACCACTGCGTCCTGTGCCCACGCGCATGCGGGGCGAACCGCAGCTTGGGCCAACGCGGATACTGCGGCATGACTTCCGAGCTGCGCATCGCCCGCGTCGGCCTCCACATGTGGGAAGAACCCTGCCTGTCCGGATCTACCGGCTCCGGCACCATCTTCTTCACCGGCTGCCCCCTCGGCTGCCTCTTCTGCCAGAACCACGACATCTCCCGCCGCACCGTCGCCGGAAGATCCACCTCGCCCGCAGATCCCACATCCGGCGCCACCGCCTCCTCTTCCATCGAAACCGAATCCCCCTCCTCCGGCGCCGCCTCCCCCTACCCTCTTCCCGGCCGCATCTACTCCGTCGACCGGCTCGCCGACGCGATGCTCGACCTGGAGGCCCAGGGCGCCCACAACATCAACTTCGTCACCGGCACCCACTATGTCCCCCACATCATCGAGGGCGTCCGTCTCGCCCGCGCCCGCGGCCTTTCGGTCCCGACTCTCTATAACTGCGGCGGCTACGAATCCGCCGACACGATCCGGATGCTCCAGGGCACCATCGACATTTACCTGCCCGACATGAAGTTCTACTCACCGGACATCAGCAGAAGATACGCCCACGCCGCCGATTACTTCGACCGCGCCAGGGAAGCCCTCGCCGAGATGGTCCGCCAGTGTCCCGAGCAGGAATACGACGAAAACGGCATGATGAAGCGCGGCGTCATCGTCCGCCACCTGATGCTGCCGGGCGCGCTCTTTGATACGAAACATATTCTGGACTATCTTACAGAAAACTACGGCAACCGCATCACGATCAGCCTCATGAACCAGTACACGCCCATGCCCGGCGCGCCCGAAGAGCTCGCGCGCCCGCTTCCGCAGAAACACTACGACTCCATGGTCAACTACCTTCTTTTACTCGGCCAGACCAATGCATTTACCCAGGAAGGCGGAACTGTCAGCAGCAGCTTCATCCCCGACTTCGAATAGACGCGGATCCCGCTCCCTCTTCCGCCCCATGCAGCCGGCGGCGGATCACTCTACCCGACACACTCTCTTCATGCCTTACGTCGGCAGGAAGATTTCCTTCACATCTCCGATTTGATCGAGGTGGATCACATACTCCCGCTCTCCGAGATCATTTTCGTTTTTTTCATAGTACACGGCGATATAGAGCTGCGTCCCACTTACGAAGCATTCGCTTATGGAGAAGACCGATGCTCCATCGATCCCGATACGGATCTCCTCTATTGTCCCGTCCTCAGTAATAAGAGCGATAGTACTCCCCTCTCCATCTTCCTGAACCGGATGCACCAGAATCGGCGCCCCTCCGTCCGAATTGATGACCAGCTCCGTAAATGAGTAATCCTCGATCTTCCCGATCGCACCGCGATCCAGCTTCCCGAAGTAAACAGCTGTTTCGTGTTGACTGAACACGAAACCATTCCACACATATAGTTCCGCATACGAGATTCCACCCGTATACGGCTTCGCGAAGAAAACTGTCTCTTCTTCTCCGACCTTGTATCGGCGGAGTTCTGTTCCGTACTCACTCATTTCGATCAGATCCGTTGTCACGCCGGCACCTTCCATACTGTCCTGCAGGGCATAGATCTTCTCGCCATTGGCACATACATTGTAGACCATCTCTCCGGATGTCAGGATAATGCTGGCAGAGGACGTAAGATAGCGTGTGAACTCCTTCGAATCCACGTCATACACCTCGATGAACGTGCTGAGTTCTCCTCCCATGCCATCCTCACCCGGTTCGCGGCTCTCCACCAGCGCAATCGCTTTCCTTCCACATACGAAAGTCTTCGCGACCGATTTTTCATTCAGCTCCGGGGGCGCGGGCGTATCGAACCGGATCAGCTCGAGATCCTTCATTTCAATATTGATCCGAAGAAGCGCAATCTCATTTAGAAAACCTGTCTCTTTGGCCTTCTCTTCCTCTTCCGGGAGATAATTCAGCCGGACATAACGATAGTAGTCGGAATCGATATGTGCCCATCCGGAACCGCTGTCATATCCGAGGATCTCCCCCAGTTCCCGAAGATTTCCCTCCGGATCGGATGCCGAAATAGAATACGTCCTTCCGAAATCCGGTGCCACATCCGGATTACTGTTCGTAGAGAGATAGACGCGCTGTCCGTCCGGAAAATAGCTGTCCAGCATATGTATAACCGTTGAAGCCCCGTTCGTCGGCAGACCCTTCAGATCCGGAAGCATTTCCACATATTCCGGATATGACTCGCCCGAAGCAGAAGAGCCCGCCGGATCTGCCGCAGCAGAAGATGCCGAATCTCCGTTTTCGGATGCATTCTTCCCCTTGCAGGCACTGAACACGAAGCAGGAAACAAGCATCAGCGCCACCACTTTCAGAAAACGTGTATTCATAGGATCTTCCTCCCGCTACTTGTTTACCATCCCCACTTGCCATTATACCATCCGCCATATACCATCCGCCATATACCTCTTTCATTCCTCATGACCCGCCCCTTCTCGCCCTCCCGTTCCGTTTCCCTGCTTCTTTCCCGCACCCTTCTCATTTGGCATTTCCCGAACTTCTTGTTATACTTGTTTTGGTTTATTATCAGCTCAGAAGGAGGAACTTCCCCGCATGGATGAGGATATCAGGATCGAACTTCCCATCACGCCGGACTACGACGATACGACGCCGATCATCTACAATCAGCCCGTACGCCAGTTCAGTAAACGCGTCTTGAACGGAGAGGACGAGGATGTCGACTTCATCCCGGAGACCAGTATCCGGATCTGGTATAACAACCAGTATAAGAGCTACGCACCGCACAAGCACGACGCGCTGGAGATCTGTATCCCGATCGAGAATGAGTACAAGTATCTCATCGGCGGAAAGGCCATCAACCTGGTCCCCGGAGACATCCTCTTCATTCCGCCGAACATGGTGCATGAGATCGAGTGTGAGAACGAAGGCTGCCGTTTCATTTACCTGTTTAAGATCGGTTTCCTAGAAGGACTTTATGACTTCTCGTATCTGACGGAATTCTTTAAGGAGCCCCGTGTCCTGAACGTCACGAACTATCCCGGCGTATACGGGAAGATCTACGAAGCCTTCATGGGCATCAACGACTCGTATTTCCTTTACGAGAACATGGTGCTGGAGCTGCCGATCTATTCCCGGCTCATGAACATCTTCTCCCTTCTCGTCACCACGAATCCTCAGTTTACCCCGATCCATCTCGAGGACACGAAGAGCAAGAGTAAATACGTGAAATTCAAGTCTCTCATCAACCACATCAATGCGCACTTCATGGAGGAGATCACGCTGGAGTGGGCCGCCGACTATGTCGGATTTTCGAAGTATCACTTCGCGAGACTTTTCAAAGAGTACACCGATGTGACGTTCTACGACTATCTTCTGCACCGTCGTATGCAGGCGGCAAAAGTACTGCTCACGGACACGAATAAGACCGTTACTGAGATCGCATTTCAGTCCGGGTTCAATAACCTCACAAGCTTCACCCGATGCTTTAAAAATGCGACCGGCATGACGCCCACCAGGTTCCGTCTCACACGCGCCCGTTCATAACCGCGCTCCGCTTTACCGGATCCGGATCCTATTTCACTTCATTGATATATACGGTTACACGATCATTGATCAGCTTGATCGTATCATCCAGAGTACGGTCACCGGTGCCATCTTCTAGATACACTATGATTTTAGCGCTGGTTTTTTTCGAAACTCGTGACAGTTTTGTAATTATCCGCCAAAAGCTCCCCCAAAAAAGCTGCTGTCCAACTTTTTGTAGTTTTCCGCAAAAAAAGTCCCCCAAAGTGGTTGTCCAGCTTTGGGGGTACTTTTGTTTTTTGAAACAATTTTCTGTATGTGTTTCTGTTTCGGTTTTGCAAGGACCGCCGATCGGAAGTACCGGATCCGCGTTCCTGTTCTTTCCGGGAATTAACCCTTTACGGAACCGAGTGCAACACCACTGATGATGTACTTCGACAACAGGAGATAGACGATGATGAGCGGAAGAGCTGTCATGGAAAGACCAAGATAGATACAACCGAACTCTGTCTTATAAATATCACCGTTGAGAAGGGCGACCATGATAGGCATCGTGTAGCTCTCCTTCTTGTTGAGGAGGATCATAGGCAGGAAGTAGTTGTTCCAGGAACCTACGAAAGCGAAGATAGCCTGTGTAGCCATAGCCGGCTTCATGATCGGAAGTACGATCGTGTTAAATGTTCTGAACTCGCCTGCACCATCGATACGGGCGGATTCTACGATTTCCATGGAGAGTGCACCCTCAAGGTATTGTCTCATGAAGAATACCGTCATAGGAGCAGCAATCGAAGGAAGGATGAGCATGAGACGATTGTTCACGAGGTGGAACTGATAGCATGCTCTGTAGAAACCGATCATGGTAACGGTACCAGGAAGCATCATGATACCCATAACCAGGCTGAAGAATGCCTTCTTAAGCTTCCAGTCGTATGCGTAGATCGCATAAGCTGTCAGCGAAGAGAAGTATACGGTCAGAACGGTAACGCTTGCAGAGATGATGAAGGAGTTCTTCATACCGAGAAGAGCATTAAATGTCTTCTTCGTTCTCAGAAGCTTAACGTTGTTCCACAGTTCCTTACCAGGAATGAAGCTTACAGCGTGCGCCATGATCTGGGCTGTGGAACGGGTAGAGTTGATAAGCATGACCAGGAAAGGAGCAATAGCCAGTATCGCCAAGATCGAACATACAATATAGATGGCGGTCTTGAAGACGACTGAATCTTTTGTTTTAGACGAGGCCAATGCAGTAGTATTAGTAGCCATTGATTACGCCCCCCTTGCCTGAAGTCTGTTACGTTTCATTTCAGCTTTCTTCATCTTCTCAAGCTTCGCAGCTTCCTTGTCTCTCATGAGATAGAACAGGATAGCGGAGCAGGTAACGATGATGATGAACAAGATGATACTTGCAGCAGCTGAACGATTATACTTATACGGTTTTCTGAAGGACTGGTTGTAGATGTAGATTGCAACTGTCTGTGTCGCATTATCCGGACCACCCTGAGCAAGAAGCATCGGGATATCGAACATACTCAGACCACCGATCAGGGAGGTTACGAGTGTGAAGAGCATAACCGGACGGATACACGGAATGGTAATCTTCCAGAACTTCTGAATTCTGTTGGCTCCATCAATTTCAGCAGCTTCGAAGATCTCAGGGTTGATACCGATAACGGCAGCAATCAATGTGATCATCGTGGAGCCATACCACTGCCAGCACTGGATAAACTCAACGATTGCACGTGTCGGAGTCTTCTTATTCAGGAAGAAGAAAGGTTCCTTCACCAGGTGCAGCGTCTTGAGGATATCGTTAACAGGTCCGATCGGGTAACTGAACAGAGCACGGAACAAGATAGCGCAGGTCGCTGCCGTGATCATGTTCGGGAGGTAGAAAACTACCTTGTAGAAACCCTGACCTTTAACCTTAACGCGGTTATCTGTAAACCATGCGGAAAGGAGTAAAGCCAGACCCAACTGCGGAATAAAGTTAATCACCCAAATTCTCGCTGTTGTAATCAAACCAAGGAGGAAGTAACTCATCTGACCGGAAGGTCTCTTCTGGAAGAGATACTTGAAGTTCTCAAGCGGATCCTTCAGGAAAGCAAGCTTCGGCGGGACAGCACCCTCGTGGTTAGTAAAGCCGATAAGCAGTGTGTAGCAGACCGGATACAGTGTAAAGATTGCAAAAGCAAGAATAAACGGGATGGCAAAAATATATCCATACTTGGAATAATTAACGAGCTTCTTTTGCTTCAAAAAAAACACCACCGTTCACTCATAGTAGGTAAGAAAAAGGGGCGGGCGAAATTCCTTTCGTCCGCCCCCAGTTTTTCTAGTTCACTTGGTTAGAAGTTACACTATCGATTACTCAACAGTGATACCAGCGTTAGCTGCAACGTCCTTGAACTCGTTGAGAGCAGCGTCCTTATCCTTCTCACCCATAGCGTACTGCTTAACCTGCTCCTGCCATGTGCCGTTCAGAGTGGAGTCATATTCGCACTTGCACTTAGCGGAAGCGTAGGATGTAGCGGTAACGAAGATCTCGAACGGGTTCTGTCCACCGAGGATATCCATGGAACCATCAGACATCTTCATAACAACACCGGAAGAAACAGTATCCTTAGCAGCTGCGATTGTACCGTTAGCCCAAG
The DNA here is from genome assembly GCA_016281535.1 of Clostridia bacterium. GTDB lineage: Bacteria > Bacillota > Clostridia > Saccharofermentanales > Saccharofermentanaceae > Scatonaster. Next base: position 25,398 of record JAEEIT010000033.1, read on the forward strand.
CATAGAGGAGACCATTCTCTGTAGCATCGAGTGTGATCCACTCAACGATCTTACCGATTACTTCCTTCTTGTCAGCATCTTCGATGGCAGCCTTGTTAGCCAGCAGCCAGGAACCGCCCCACCAGAAACCAACGTTCGGTACGCATACTGCGTAGTCGCCGAAACCAGTAGCTTCGTCAACAACCTGCTTAGCGATAACGTAGTTGATGAGCCAAGCCGGACCATACCAACCGAATACCTTACGATCGCTCTGATCCTTCATGTCAGCATACCAAGCTTCCTGCCAAGCATCTGTCTTGTTGCAGTAGTCACCATCGATCAGCTTCTTAGCGATGTCGAGGTATTCCATTCTCATCGGGTCGATGTTGAGCTTGCCGTCTACAACCCACGGAGTAGAAGCAGCCTTCTCACATACGTTCCAAACGTCACCGAGACCGGAAACGATTGCATAACCCTTAGCCTTCAGAGCTTCAGCAGCCTCGAAGAACTTGTCCCAGGACTGTGTGCCGGCGCCGATAGCAGCCTCAACAGTAGCCTGATCGTCAGAACCGAAGACTTCCTTAGCGATGGAACGTCTGTAGATGAACGCACCACCTGTGCACTGATAGCAGAGAGCAACGAGGTCGCCGCTCTTGTTGGTGCCGAGCTCAACTGTGTAACCAGCGATGTCAGCAGCCTTTACCTTACCGTCAACATCATCGATGAAGCTGGAGTAAGGAGCAGCAAAATCAGCGAACTCACCCTGTGTGTAAGGGAGAATGTAGTCAGCCTCAGCAACGTAGAGGTCCGGAGCCAGATCGCCACCAGCGGTAAGAGCCGCGTTCAGCTTTGTCTCGTAAGCCTGGTTGTCGTTGTTGGAAACTGTAGCGTTAACTGTGTACTTTGCAGCGTAATCCGGATTTCTCTTGAAGAACTCCTCGATCATGCCCGGTACCTCGTCAGACATAGCATAGACGTTGATCTTGATGTCGCCTTCGCCCATGGAAACCTCAGAAGTTGTCGGCTCACTTGTAGCAGCACCCTCTGTTGTTGTTGCATCAGTCTGACCACCTGCAGCTGTCGTTGTCGTGCTATCCGAAGAAGAGCAGCCAGCGAACATTGCAGCGCACATTGTGAAGCAAAGAACACTTGCAATAATTTTTTTCATATCGTCCTCCTGATATTTGTAGATTTTTGACGAACTAGTCGCCGTTTTCTTGTAACTACATGTACATAATACCCATTGCTCTAACATTTTACACTACAATTCTTGCGATAAAACGTTACTTATCTAAACACTCCTTGCTATTTGGTGAGCGAAACGTTACGCGCTGTATTTTTATTCACCGTGTTGGTATAATCTTTTCGTGTCTGATTTTCATCAGCGAAATAGCTTCTTTGAGGTGTATCTCCATGCATGAGACTTTCAATTCCAATAACCCCGCCATGCGCTTCCTGGCGAATATGTTTAACGTATTCTGGGTCAATATCCTCTTTCTCTTTACTTGTATTCCGATCGTGACCATCGGTCCTTCCCTGTGCGCGCTATATAAAGTATGTCTAAAGATCATAAGCGGCGATGACCCGCAGGTGTACCAGACCTACTTCCACGAGTTTAAGGACAGCTTCAAGAAAGGCACGATCCTGTGGCTTCTGATCCTGGCCCTCGGTGCGATGTTCGGAGTCGAGCTCTACTTCATCTACTTCCGCCCGGATGTGTATAATTCCAATTTCGCTTTCCTTCAGTATCCGGTCTGGATCATGATCTTCGTCCTCGTACAGATCTTCCTCTATGGTTTCGCACTTCTTGCTACATTCGAGAATACTCTGAAGAAGACGATCATCAACGCGGTCCTTCTCAGCATCAAGAACTTCGCGATCACGGTATTTCTCATCGCGGTATGGCTCTTCACTCCCCTTCTCATTAACACTTTCCCGGACTGGACGTATGCGATACTGGGTCTGGAGCTCTTCTACAATCTCGCTCTCCGCGTGCTGATCTGCTCCTTCTTCCTGCATAAGGCTTTCGGCCTTAAGAAGATCAAGGTCTTCCGCGACGGCTCCGTCCAGGAACTCTCCTATGACGAGGACGGAAATGAAAAAACCGAGACCATATCGGACTCGGACGACAGAAACGCTGAAGATGACTCGAATGAAGACGAAGATTCGGACGAGGAGGCTCCTGAGGATACAGAGGATCACGATGAAGCGGACTAGAAGCGCTTCTTCTGTATGACTGTCACCGGCGGAATAGACACTACTCGAAGAAGAGATACTCCAGAAGGAGTTTCACTTCTTCTTTTTTCTCCGAAACGGCGGAGATCATGAGATAGTGTTTCTCTTCCGATCCCTCGTATGCCGGCTGGAAATAGTCCATGCCCGTGATATTGATCGCAGCGGGGTAACTCGCCACTTCTCCATCATCTGGCTCGAGAATGAAGAGTATGTCCCGTGCTTCCAGCTCCCGGATCTGTTCTTCGGTCAGGATGTCCCGCAGATCGTGCACGCCGTTCGGCCCCAGTTCCTTGATCTGACGGGAATTCGTAATGACGATATCCACCACGCCGCCGGAGATCAGGGAATTCAGCTTCATGACGCTGGCTGTCATATCCTGCGTCATCGCAATCGAGTCTTCATTTGTCGGTGCGTGAAAAGTACTGTCCACGATGAACTCTTTGCCGATCTTCTGTTCGTACTCGTTAAAGATTGTATCCTCGGCTTCGTAGTGTCCGTTGACAATGGCGATATTGAGGTAGGCTTTCTTCGTGGCGGACAGATAGGAAAGGAGCATCGATGTCAGCACGGCGATGACGATGACCGGAATGATCACCCACCATTTATAGTAAGTCCAGAAGTGAACGATCATTCCCTTGACCCCTACTTCCTTCACACTTACTTTCTTCTTCTCCAGACTCGGATCCGGCATATCGCTCTGCTCCTCATAATCGAAATCAGAAACGGTTTCGTTTCACAATGGGTATGATAACAGAATCGGTAAAATGTGCAAGATAGAAAAACTGATTCCGTCATTTGTTAAACACATCACTTAACTTTGAAATGAAACATTTTTCGAAACCGATTTCAGAAATTATATATTTAATGTAATAATATATAAATATATATACATATTAGGGGGCAAAAAACGGACGTATCCGGCCGAAAAATATCAAAAAGTTTTAGGTCGCGCTTGAAGCAATCTGCGACTTATTAAGTGAAATATGAAACAGTCGGAAGGAAAGACTATGTTTCCCCTTCCGACTGTACTGTTCGTTTCTTCGTCTGTTCTTACCAGATCACGCGGATCTCTTTGACTTCGTCCGCCTTCTTTTTTCCTTCGGAACTATCGTCTCCGCCTGCATCTCTCTTCTTGATGAAGCCCGGCGCAACCTGTGGAAAAAGCGCGCAGGAGAGCACGTCTTCTTCGCTTCTGGCGAAGTCGGAAACGGAAGCACGGAGGGTCTCCATCTCGTTGGCGATCCGGTCCGCCGGTCGGCACTCGATCACTTCTTCGTCACCGATGGCCATCTTTCTGACCTCTTCGTTCACCTTACCCGGAAGCCGTCCGTACTCGCCGCGCAGAAGCATCTTCGACTCCTTCGGGAAGGTCTTATAGCGGCCCATCAGGACATTCATGACCGCCTGGGAACCGACGATCTGGGAGGTCGGCGTGACCAGTGGCGGATAACCAAAATCCTCACGGACACGCGGAACTTCCGCGAGCACTTCTTCGAAGCGGCTCTCGGCGCCGGCCTGCTTCAGCTGATTGAGAAGGTTCGACAGCATGCCGCCCGGAACCTGATAGATCAATGTATTCGGATCGACACGAAGGACCTTCGGATCCAGGATCCCCTGATCCTGTAGTTTCTGTGCCACACCCTTAAAGTGGGACGCGGCCTTCGACAGCGACGGAAGGTCCAGTCCGGTATCTCTCGGTGTACCCTTAAATGCCGCTACCAGGGACTCGGTCGCCGGCTGGGAGGTACCCGTTGCCAGCGGCGAAAGCGCGGTGTCGATGATGTCGATCCCGGCCAGCGCGGCGGCATAGTAGACCATCGCGCCGGTACCTGTCGTATCGTGTGTATGCAGGTGCAGCGGTACATCCACAGCTTCCTTCAGTCTGCTTACGAGCAAATAGGCTGTCGACGGAAGGAGCAGGTTCGCCATGTCCTTGATGCAGATCACATCCGCGCCCATCTCGACGAGGATCTTCGCCTGCGCGACGAAATAGTCTTCGTTATGGACCGGGCTCGTCGTATAGCTCAGTGCTGCCTCGCATGTACCGCCGTACTTCTTCACGGCGCGCATCGGGCTCTCCATATTTCTTACATCGTTCAGGGCATCGAAGATACGGACGACATTGATGCCGTTCTCGATCATGCGTCCGCAGAAAGACTCCACCACGTCATCCGCATAGTGCCGGTATCCCAGTAGGTTCTGGGCACGAAGCAGCATCTGCAGCGGTGTCTTCGGCATCGCTTTCTTCAATGTGCGGAGCCTCTCCCACGGGTCCTCTCCAAGGAAGCGCATGCACGAATCGAAGGTGGCGCCGCCCCAGCATTCCAGGGACCAGTATCCCATATTATCCAGGATCTCGCAGGCCGGAAGCATATCCTCGATACGCATTCTCGTCGCGGCCTGCGACTGGTGCGCATCACGAAGGATCGTATCCGTGATATATAGTTTCTTCTCGGGCATCTGGAGCATATTATTCCACCTCGAACAGTACTTGTCCTGCGGCTACGGTGTCGCCCTGCTTCACGAAGAGGGATTTGATCACGCCTGCCTTCGCGCTGTTGATATCGTTCTCCATTTTCATGGCCTCCAGTACCACGACGGCTTCGCCGGCGTTTACCTGATCGCCCACATTCATATTGACACGGAGGATCGTACCCGGCATCGGGGCATTCACTGCACCTGCGCCGCCGGAAACCGGTGCGGAAGGTGCCGCGGCCGCAGGAGCCTTAGCCGCCGAAGCCGCAGCCGGAGCTGCCTTGGTGGCAGAAGCTGCCGTATCCGGTGCTTTTGAAGATGCGGACTTCGCTTCGCCTTCTGCTAAAGCCTCGACCTCGATCTCGTAGGATTTTCCGTTTAATGTGATCTTATATTTGCTCATACCAATTCGTCCTCCAGCGTATATTTCTTATAGTTGATGTTCTTCTCCCGAACGTATTTCATAAGGCTCGATTCGCCGATCTCGCGGAAGCTCACGACGCGGAGATCCCGGGCATCTGTCCCTGTCTCTTCCGCGATCGCGGCCACAGCCATGGCGACGATCTCTTCTTTAGTCAGTTCTTCCATATTCGCCTCCGTTATTTCTTTCCGTCTTCTGATCTAAGATCAGAGCGGGATATTCCCGTGCTTCTTGTACGGGCGGTCCTGGGACTTACTCTCGAGGGCAGAAAGTGCGGAAACGATCTTGCTCTTCGTGTCCTCCGGCAGGATGACCTCGTCCACATAGCCACGGCTGGCGGCCACGTACGGGTTCATGAACTTGTCGTTATACTCAGAGACGAGCTCGGCTCTCTTTGCGTCCTTATCCTCGGCCGCTTCGATGGCCTTCCTGCCGATGATGGCTACGGCTCCGCTTGCGCCCATGACGGCGATCTCGGCGATCGGCCAGGCATAGACCACATCCGCGCCCAGACCCTTGCTGTTCATGGCGATATACGCGCCGCCGTAGGCCTTACGCATGATGATGGTGACCTTCGGCACGGTGGCCTCGGCAAAAGCATAGAGGAGTTTCGCGCCGTGCCGGATGATGCCGTTATGCTCCTGGTTGCTTCCGGGCATGAAGGCCGGAACGTCCACAAGCGTCACAAGCGGAATATTGAAGCAGTCGCAGAAACGGATGAAGCGCGCGCCCTTATCGGAGGCGTTGATCTCCAGCGATCCGGCGATGCAGTTGCTCTGGTTCGCCACGATACCGACGGTCTTGCCTTCGATCCTGGCAAATCCGACGACGATATTCCTGGCAAAGTCTCTGGAGACTTCCATGAAGCTGCTTCTGTCGATGAATGTGGCGATGACGTCACGGACATCGTAGGCCGCCTTCGGATTCGACGGTACGATCTCGGGGATCGATGCGCAAGCATCGACGGATACACCTTCTACCTCGGAAGCTTCACTCTCGTTGTTGTCCGGGAGATACCCAATCAGACGGCGGACGCCGTTCAGGCAGGCAAGATCATCCGGATATACGAAGTGAGCCACGCCGCTGACTGACGAGTGCACACCGGCACCGCCGAGATCTCCGGCTGTGATCTCTTCGCCGGTTACGGATTTTACGACCGCAGGACCGGTGATATACATCTGGGAGGTCTCTTCAGTCATGAAGATATAGTCGCAGATGGCCGGGGAATAGCATGCCCCACCGGCGCAGGGACCCATGATGACCGAGATCTGCGGGATCACACCGGACGCCATGGTATTTCTATAGAAGATCTCGGCATAGCCGTTCAGACTGTCGATGCCTTCTTCGATGCGGGCTCCGCCGCTGTCGTTCATGGAGACGAACGGGGCACCTTCTTCCATGGCTTTATCCATCGCCAGGCAGATCTTCTTCGCGTGCGCCGCACCGAGAGAACCGCCGCCGACAGTAAAGTCCTGGGACGAGGCGTACACGAGTCTTCCGTGTACATATCCGTATCCGGTCACGACACCGTCGCCCGGTTTCTTCTTCTTATCCATTCCGAAGTCTGTCGCTCCGGATGTCATGAGGGAATTCAGCTCGACGAAAGTACCGTCATCGAAGAGGGCTTCCATTCTCTCTCTTGCCGTGAGTTTACCGCGGGCGTGCTGTTTCTCGATGCCGGCCTGCCCGCCGGCCAGCTCCGCTTCCTGCTTCTTGGTCTTAAGATCATTGATCGAATCGATCCATTTGCTGTCCATATAAGAACACCTTCATTTCCAATTATTTGTTTCCGTGTGCGTCCTTCTCAGGAAGGATCGCGAACTTGATGATGCAGTCGCAGGCGACCTCGTCCCCGACAGAAGCCACGCCGTGGCCCATGCCGACCGGACCGCGCAGAGCCGTGATCTCGGTCTTCAGTGTCAGCACATCTCCCGGGACGACCGGACGCTTGAACTTACACTTGTCGATGCCGGCGAATACGGCGATACGGCCCTTAAATTCATCCTTACAGAGGATCGCCACGGCACCGGTCTGGGCCAGGGCCTCGACCTGAAGGACACCCGGCATGATGGGCATCTCCGGGAAATGACCCTGGAAATAGGGCTCATCGTAGGTGATGCATTTTCTGCCGATGGCATATACGCCCTCTTCGTAATCCTCGATGGCATCTACCAGGAGGAACGGAGAACGGTGCGGAAGAATATCCATGATCTGTTTGGTGGTCAGTGCTTTTGCCATATGATTACCTCATTTCTGTGGCGGGGCCACGGGTTCCGGTTTCCGGTCAGACGGATCTCAGTCCTCGAACTTCTTCATGATGATCGAGGCGTTATGTCCGCCGAATCCGAGGGAGTTGCTCATCGCGTACTTCACGTCCTGCTCGTAGGACTTGCCGAAGCAGTAGTTCAGATCCATTTCCTCTTCTGTCTCGGAGGAACCCATGGTCTGGTGGATGAAGCCTTCTTCGACGGACTTGGCCAGAACGATGGCCTCGATGGCACCGGCTGCTCCGAGGAGATGTCCGGTCATGGACTTCGTGGAGTTGATCTTCACGTTATATGCCGCCTCGCCCAGTGCCGTCTTAATGGCACGTGTCTCGAAGAGATCGTTATGGTGGGTGGATGTACCATGTGCATTGATGTAGTCAAGCTCCGAAGGCTCGATTCCTGCGTCGGCAATGGCTGCCATCATGGCGTGAGCTGCACCGATACCGGACTCTTCCGGAGAGGTGATGTGGTATGCGTCGCAGGAAGCGCCGTAACCGGCCATCTCTGCGTAGATCTTCGCGCCACGGGCTTTCGCGTGCTCGTACTCTTCGAGTACCAGGACACCGGCGCCCTCGCCGAGTACGAAGCCGTCACGGTTCTTGTCGAAGGGGATCGAGGCGTGGAGCGGATCATCACTGGTGGACAGGGCCTTCAGTGCACAGAAGCCGGCTACACCCATCGGGCAGATCGCAGCTTCCGTACCGCCAGCAAGGATCACGTCGGCTTCGCCGCACTGGATCGTTCTGTAGGCTTCACCGATGGAGTTGGTACCGGATGCACAAGCTGTAACGACGTCGATGTTCTTGCCCTTGAAGCCGGTAACGATCGCGATGTTTCCGGCTGCCATGTTACCGATCATGAGCGGGATGTAAAGAGGGCCGATCTTGTTCGGGCCAAAGTCCAGAAGTCTCTTATGCTCGCGCTCGGTGGCCTGCATGGAGCCAACGCCGGAACCGACGATGACACCGCAGCGGTATGCATCTTCGTTCTCGATATTAATGCCGGAATCCTTCACCGCCATCAGGGCTGCGGCGGCCGCATACTGGGAGAACGGTTCCATTCTCTTCGCGGTCTTAAAGTCCATATACTCGTCCGGCTTGAAGTCCCGGACCTCGCCGGCGACCTTGGCCTTATAGTCGGTCGTGTCGAACTTCGTGATGGGGCCGATGCCGACCTTACCGGCCTTGATGTTCGACCAGAATTCTTCGACTGTGTTTCCGAGCGGGGTGATGGCACCCATTCCTGTAACAACTACTCTTCTCATGTTCGTTTACCTTCCTTTTCATCCGGCCGCATGAGGGGCGGCGATGGTTTCTTCTATTACATGCACATGCCGCCGTCTACGGTCAGCACCTGTCCTGTGATATAGTCTGCATTCTCCGAAGCGAGGAAAGCGATCGCGTGGGCGATGTCTTCCGGCTTCGCGGTCCTCTTCAGGGGGATCAGGCTCATCAGGGCTTCCTTGACCTTGTCACTCAGGACATCGGTCATGTCGGTCTCGACGAAGCCCGGCGCCACGGCGTTCACGTTAATGCCGCGGGATCCCAGTTCTTTCGCCAGGGACTTGGTAAAGCCGATGATGCCGGCCTTCGATGCGGCGTAGTTCGCCTGTCCGGCGTTGCCCTGGATACCGACGATGGAAGCGATGTTGATGATCTTTCCGGATCTCTGCTTCATCATGATGCCCGAGCAGGCTTTACTGAAGAGGAAGCAGCCCTTGAGGTTCGTGTCGATGACATCGTCGAAGTCCTCTTCGCTCATACGAAGCAGAAGTCCGTCCTTCGTGATCCCGGCATTATTGACCAGGACATCTACGCTTCCGAATGTCTCGCGGACATTCTCGACGGATGCTTCCACGTCTTCTTTCTTCTTCACGTCGCAACGGATCGCGATAGCATCCACGCCGTTCTCCTTACAGGCGGCGACGGTTTCGTCTGCTTTCACCTGATTGCCGTGGTAGATGACGGCCACATTCATGCCCATCTTACTGAGCTCGATCGCGGTCGCCCGTCCGATGCCTCTGGATCCGCCGGTTACGATTGCCGTCTTCGTCATTTCTCTTCCTCCGCCTTTTCCTTGATGCGTGCTACGACTGTCTTGACGTCTTCGAGTGTTTCCACGTTAAGGATCTCGACGTCGGACAGTGTCTTCTTCTCGAATCCGGAGATGGTCTTACCCGGACCGATCTCGATGAATGTATCCACACCGGCCTTGGCCAGGGCTTCGATATCCTGCTGCATGCGTACCGATCCGCTTACCTGCTTCTCCAGAAGCTCCGGGATCTCCTTCGCATCGCGGACGATGTCGCCTGTGAGGTTCGCGGCGTAGGGGACCTTCAGGTCGGAAAACTCCACTTCGTCAATCACAGAGCGCAGTTCTTTTCCCGCTTCGGCCATGATCGGCGAATGGAAAGGTCCGCTGCACTTTAAGGGGATCACGCGCTTCGCGCCCTTCTCCTTCAGGACTTCGCCGGCCTTCTCGACCGCTTCCTTATAGCCCGTGATCACGATCTGGCCCGGGCAGTTGAAGTTCGCAACATATACGCCTTCGATACCGTTGATGGCCGCACGCAGATCCTCTTCGTTCATGCCGATGACTGCGCTCATGCCGCCGATATCCGGAGCCGCGGCTTCCATGATCTTGCCTCTTTCGGTGACGAGTTTGATCGCATCTTCGAAGGTCATCGCACCGGAAGCAACGAGGGCCGTATACTCGCCCAGGGAGAGTCCGCAGGTCGCATCCGGCTCGACGCCTTCTTCACGAAGGGTCTCTGTCGCTGCCATGCATGCGGTCAGAAGGCAGACCTGTGTGTACTTGGTCTGGTTCAGTTCTTCTTTCTCATTGAAGCAAAGGTCCGGGATATCGTATCCACTGATTTTGCTCGCGGTATCGAACAGTTCACGAGCCGATCCGATCTGCTCGTAAAAGTCCTGCATCATTCCATTCTTCTGGGCACCCTGGCCCGGATACATAAAAGCAATCTTCATGATTTCTTACCTCCTAGAAGTGTTTCTGCCTGGTCCATCATGGACACGATCCTTTCCTTTACCGTCATCTGTTCTTTCAGAAGGCCGGAGATCTGTCCCGCCATGAAAGAACCCATATCCTTATCACCGTCGAGCACTGCTTTTCTCAAGGATCCGAGGGAAAGCTGCTCGAGTTCATCGAGGGTGGCTCCCTCGGCTTCCATCTTCAGGTACAGCTTCGTCAGCTGGTTTCTGATCGTTCTGACCGGGTGTCCTGTCGACCTTCCTGTCACTTTCGTGTCGATATCGCTGGCCTTCAGTACGAGATCTTTATAGTTCTGGTGGATGTTGGTCTCGTCGCACGGGATGAAGCATGTGCCGCACTGTACGCCCTCGGCACCCAGCATGAATGCGGCGGCGATCCCTCTGCCGTCAGCAATTCCGCCTGCGGCAATGACCGGGATCGAAAGTGCGTCCACGACCTGCGGAACCAGTGTCATGGTGGTCAGTTCACCGATATGTCCGCCAGACTCGGTACCCTCTGCCACCACTGCGTCAACACCGAGCTTCTCCATTCTCTTCGCCAGACCGACCGACGCAACGACCGGGATGATCTTAATGCCGGCTTCCTGCCATTTCTTCAGGTAGCGCTCCGGGGATCCTGCACCGGTGGTGATGACGGCTACTTTCTCCTCTGCGAGGACATCGGCGATCTCCGGTGCGTGGGGATTCATCAGCATCACGTTGACGCCGAAAGGCTTGTCTGTCAGTTCACGGCAGGACTTCACCTGGTTTCTTACCCAGTCTGCATCCGCTCCGCCCGATCCGATGATGCCCAGGCCTCCGGCATTACTTACTGCTGCCGCGAGATGGAAATCGGCCACCCAGGCCATACCGCCCTGGATGATCGGATATTCGATATTCAGAAGTTCAGTCAGTCTCGTTTTCATGTTGGCTCCTTTTCTCTTATACTCTTATATATCTATTACTATTTCTTATTCTTACGATGGCCTGATCCTGATTTCTCAGATCTCGGTCTGGAATGCGCCCCAGAGAAGTCCGGCGCCGAAGCTCGACACCACGATCTTCTTATTTCCCTGTCCGAGGAGCCCTTGCTGTTTCATCTCGTCGAGCAGGATCGGAATACTTGCCGAGGAGGTGTTTCCGGTCTTCTCGATATTCATCGGGAACTTCTCGATAGGCTGCTTCAGGCGCTTGGCCACGGATTCGATGATGCGGCGGTTCGCCTGGTGCAGGATGAAGTAGTCAATGTCATCGGCATCCGTGCCCGTTCTTCCGAGAAGATCTTCGATGACCTTCGGTACTTCGGTCACGGCAAACTTAAATACGGTCTGCCCGTCCATGTTGATGTATGTCGCTTTTCTGAATTCCTCGGTCATCTCTCTGCCCTTCTGCATGACCGACTCGCAATGCATGCACTCGCCGCGTTTTCCGGCGGCCCGCATGATCGCATCGTACTGCTGATCCTTCTCGGATCTGAGAACGACCGCTCCGGCACCGTCACCGAAGAGGATGCACGTGCCGCGGTCTTCGAAGTTTACATAGTTGGTAAGGTTCTCGGCGCCGACCACCAGTGCGCAGTCGACGGTTCCGGCCTTGATATAGTTCTGCGCGGTAACGAAAGCCGTCAGGAATCCCGGACATGCCGCATTCATGTCGAAGCACATCGCGTTATCCGCATCCACGGCTGCCTGAACAGATGTACTCAATGCCGGGAAGAGTACATTCGGCGTGGTGCAGGCGACGATCACCAGCCCGATCTCCAAAGGATCGATGCCGGCGTCCTTCACCGCTGCTTTTGCCGCGGCAATCGCCATAGATTCTGTCGTGTCCACTTCCGGATCCGAGATGTGGCGGGTCTTGATGCCCGTACGCTCGGTGATCCACTGATCGTTCGTCTCCACGATCTTCGCCAGATCGTCATTCGTGAGTATATTTTTCGGCAAATAGCTGCCGACACCAATCACCCGGCCAAAACCGTTTACTAGTTCAGAGGATGAATTTGAGCTGCTCATAAAAATACTTTGCCTTTCAAACTATTTAATACTCAAAATATATCCCTTATATAGTAATATGTCAATATCGGTTTCTTGATAATTGGGGCTTCGCAGGGTTTCCTCAGGCCTTCTCCCGTCCGGATCGGACAGATTTCCTCCCGTCTGCGAAAAAAAGTGTTGACAGACGCCCGACCCGCGCATATAATATCACATGTTGACTTTACATGCGGGATTAACTCAGTGGTAGAGTGTCACCTTGCCAAGGTGAAAGTCGCGAGTTCGAATCTCGTATCCCGCTCCACGAAAGAAGCTCCGAATATTCGGAGCTTTTTTGTTGCCCTTCATGTGGAAAGACCGGGCGTCACTTTCGATCCGGGAAGGCTTTCCATGGCCGTCCCCACCCGAACAGACCGGGAGAATCAGTCTTTCACGATCTCCAGGATCTTCTCGCAGGACAGTTCCCCGCCGAAGAGGTCCAGCGCTGAGCCGACTGTGATGTTGACGCGCCCGCCGGACACGTCCTTCAGCGCGCGGATATCGTCATAGGAGTGGATGCCGCCGGCATAGGTCACCGGCCGTGCCGAAGCTCCGGCCACAGCACTTCCTTCCCCCTCCGAAGATCCGGCACCATCGAAGTACTCGCTGAAAACAGAGAACAGCTGCGCATCCGGTCCTGCGGCCTTCCCTTCCACATCGACAGCATGGATCAGGTACTCGTCGCAGTACTTCTCGAGTTTCAGAAGCAGCGCCGGCGTCAGTTTCGTCCTCGTGAACTTCTGCCACCGGTCGGTCACGATATAGTAGTCGTCACCCTTCCTGCGACAGCTCAGGTCCAGCACCACATGTTCACGGCCCACCGCGCGCACAAGCGCCGAGAGATTCTCGTAGTTGATTTTCCCGTCCGAGAAAACATAGGAGGTCACGATGACATGGCTCGCGCCTGCCTCGACAAAAGCACTGGCGTTTCCAGCCGTGATGCCGCCTCCCACCTGAAGTCCGCCCGGATAGGCAGCAAGCGCCTCCAGCGCCGCCTCCCGGCTCGCCTCATACTCCGGCGTCCCCACGCGGTTCAGCATGATCACATGCCCGCCTCGGATCCCTAAATCCCTGTAATACCTGGCATAATAGCCCGAACCGCGCCCGGACACGAAGTTCTCCTTCGCACCCGAATCGCTGAGCGTCCCGCCCACGATCTGCTTCACCTTACCATTGTGAATATCGATGCACGGCCGGAATTCCATTATTTCTTTCCCTCATCCTTCTTCGGCACCCGCTTCGTAAAATCATGGAACGGGTCCTGGATGTCGTTGATCTCGCCGCCCAGACGACGGATCGCCGAGAGCGCCTCATAGAAAGTCTCACGATCGATGGTATGCACGGTCCGGTCAAGGTAACCCTTCAGAAGCGCGATACCACGAGGATCGCCATAGTCACCGATACAGATCACGGCGATGACCTTCGCCTTCATGCGGCGGAAGCCCGAACGGAGCGCCTGATAGATCTCATTACTCGGGTGCTTGATACCCACGTGCGTAAGCATGATCATCATATCCTCATACGGACCCGTAATATCGGCATCCGAACGATCGAGCATGAACTCAGTCAGCACCGGAACAGCCTTCTCACCTAACCCCAGCATCATGACCTTCACGGAGTCCGCGATATATTCCTGCGTACTCGGGAAGCTGCAGAAACGCGTAAGCACCGGTTCCATCGCCGGCTCATACTCTGCCGCCCCGAAGAAACGGATGGCCGCCACGCAAGGCTGGAACTTCACGAAGAACTCGTTCTCATCCTCGCCTTCCACCGGCGCCCAGGAATCATCCAGAACCATCTTCAGCAGCCACTCACACGCCGGATCCCCGAAGCTCTTCAGCCGGTCCACCAGCGGATACGGCGTCGCCTCATCATCGATCAGCCGGGCCGACTCACAGAAAGCCGCCAGCGCCGCATCCATATCCAGTTCCCCGATGAACTCCTCACCGGTCTTGCCGTCCAGATAGGACTTCTTCTCTTTCCAGAACGGCTCCGTCTCCTGCTCTATATATCCCCGGAAGTTCTTAAAATGCTCTGCCATCTCGCCTTCCGTCGGGCCTTCTGCCGAACTGACCTGATCAGCAAACGCCTCACAGACCTTCGACAGTCTTTCGTTAAATTCGGTAAACAGTTGTGTCGTGCGCTCCATCTTGCACCTCCGCGAAAACTTACCTCTGCATTATACCATCTTTCTCCCCGAAAAATCCGATTCCTTGGCAAAAGCACTGTTCCCGCGACGGATTGCGTCTACGCCTTCGGGATCTCTGTCCAGTCCGGAATGAACGAAGGATCGATGGCCGGGCCCGAAACCCCCACCGTATCCCCGTACTGGTTCTGGTACACGTGATCCGCCACCACCGAGTGCTGCACCGTCGTGCCGTCTGTCCGGACATACGTGTCCACACCCAGGATCGCCTCGCTTCTCGCCTGACTGATCCGCGAATCCGACGCCATCTTCTGATTCCACGAGTCCATGATCATGTCACTCATGGCACGGCTGTTATCCGCAAGCGTCTGCTGCAGCCGCGCCTGGTTCATCCGAAGCTGCTGCTGAAGCACCGCTGTCTGCGCCTGCAGCGCCTGATTCTTCATCAGTTCCGCCCGGTTAAATTCCGAGGCCCTATCGAATTTTCTCTTATGGACCGACTCATCGAAACTAAACGTACTCACCATCTGCATGAAGGCCGCCGTCGCCGCATCCTCGTGGGCCGGATCTGTCGTACAGAAGTAGATGTTCTCACTGCCCCACGCCACATAATGGCCATGACACTTCCTGGCAAGGGCCATCATACCGGCCATTCCATAGGCCGCCGCATACTGTGTGATATTCGACTCCCACTCCATCGAGGTCATGTCCATCCCCACCATATAGACCTTCCCGTCGCCCGTAAACTTCCTAAGAAGCGACTCCGCATTCGTCGACAGAAGGGACGGCTCCGCGATCGGATTCGGATATGTCATATCCCAGGACTTCTGGAACTCGAACTTCGAATACAGCTGCCGCTTCGCCAGCTCCGGATGCAGTCCCAGCACACTCGGAAGTTTCGCGTTCGCCACCGGCTCGATGGACGCTCCCTGTAAGAAACGTGCGGTAAATGCATTGAGATAATTGGAATAGGGAAGCTGCCTGCGCATCATGAGCGGCAGGCTCTGGGAGATCTTCCCGTCGACGAACCGGTCCGAGCCCATGATCCTGTCGAAGGATTCCAGCACATCCAGAAACATCTCGCCGGTTCGAAGAAGTACCGAAGAACTTCCATCCTTCGACTTCGCCAGCACCTGTGCCAGGAACGGCTTGTCGATCCCCTGGAAAACATCCAGCGTCAGCCCTCTGGCCTCCCAGCCTGCCGGGATCACCATCCGGGCCAGCACCTCGCCGGTCCTGTCATCACGGATCTCCGATCTGGGATCCGCCTTCTCACCATTCTTTCCGGCCAGGACCGCTCCCTGCTCGTAATCGATATGCAGCTGCGCCCCGCATGCCGGACAGCGCGCGAACCTGACATTCTCGTCCAGATCCTGAAGGTTCAGGGATCGGGCACAATTCGGACACGTTAAGGATTCGATTCTCATACCTTCTGCCTCCCCGCTCTTTTTAGACCAGTATAGAAGAAAAATATTGACGCAATACATCCAAACTGTGAATACTTTAAAGTAAGTTTAAGGTTCATTTAAGGTTAAAGAAGCATAATGACATTGTAAGTTATGAAACATCAATGAGTTCATAATAACCTCATAACACAAATACCTCTTTTCTTGTCCACGGACCCGGTACCCCCAACAGCCGGGTCCATTTTTTACGCAAAGGCATCCCGTCACTTCTTCCCATCCACTCCCAGATCCGGGATCTTCCCGATCCACGAGCGGTCATACTTCCCCGTTTCCGGATCGATAAGAAGCTCCCGTATCCGCTTGACATTTCCCAGCCGGATCGCAGCATACATACACACATCACGGCTCGGATGAGACCTAGATATCTTCCGCAGAAGTTTCACATCTTTGATCCGGGACACCACTGTCTCGGCAAACGGTTTTTCGGAAACATACGGAAGGATCTCCTCAATATCTTCCTGCTCCTTGATATAGTTCAGCACGATAAGATATCTATCCAGCCAATTCTCATACTCGCACACCAGTTTCTTCAGAAGGTCCAGCCGGCCCAGCACCGCCAGCGCCGACTCCGCAGACCGTCTCACTTCCGGGTCCGCCAGCGCCGTCTGATAGAGAACTTCCGGATCATCCAGCATCTCGACACCGCTTCTTCGGCTGCCCACATCCGTATTCGAAAGCAGAAGGTCCAGTCCTTTCGGCGCCTTGATAATGGTTTGCCTCAGATGATACAGTACGGCATGCGCACTCTCCTTCGCAAAAAGCACTTCCGCCAATTCCGGATCTTTGATCTTCTTCGCCGCTTCGCCGCGCGTATACTCATCGGCATCCGATCGGATAATGCGGGCCAGCGTCTCTTCATCCTTCACCGCCCCCGCCGCAGCGATCCGCACATCCCTGTCCGGATCATGCGTCGCGATCTGGAAGAGCCGCTCACTGTCCGTCATGTGGCCGGCCGCCACGGCCCGGACACGCGGACTCGTCTCATTCGAATACACGAGCATAAGAACATCCTGATCGGTCAGGTTTCTGGTCGCACAGCGGCGCACATAGGGATCAGGATCGAACAGTGCCGCATCCTTAAGCACTTCCTGATCCCGCGAATAGAAAGCCGCTGCTGCACGGGCCATCGCCGCCTTTCCTTTCGTAAGGATCATCGTAAGAGCGACCGGATCGTCCCGCAGTTTCTCCGCCGCGCACCCACCACCATGGCCCTGCGTATCCTCCAGCGCCACATCGAGGAGCAGGCTCATATTCGTGATCCTGGTCACCGCCGCGATCTGATTGGCGTCATACTCATCGCTCTTAGCGACCTCCGCAAGAACTTCCTCATCCGTGATTTTACTGATGGCGATCTTCCTCGCATTACGCGAGTCATCGAATCTCGCAACAAATGCCAGCGTGTCCGGATCCTTCACCCGCTCCACCGCGGCGACACGGACACACCCTTCCGAATCGTGCAGCGCCAGCTCGGAAAGAAGCTTCTGACTTCTGAGTTTCCTCGTCGCCGCCGCCCGCACGGACATATGCTCATCCTCCATCGCGACTCTTTCCAGAATCTTCTGATCCTCCACTTCGTCGAGGACTCTCATGCGCTCTTTGAAATCTCCCTCTTCCAGGATCCTCTCCATTTCGTCCTTTGTCATATTTCACCTTCCGCAGCCACCCCGATGCCTGATGCCTCTATATAAAACCGTTCTCCTTCTTTACTTCCAGAAGTCCAGTTCCTCTTCCGGAAGGCCGATATCCTTCCCCGTAAAGACAGGATTCTTCCCGGCCTTTCTCTGTGCCTCATAGTCCCGAAGCGCATCGATGGCCACCTTTCCCAGAAGCATACAGCACGGAAGGTTAATAAGGGTCATCCCGCCCATCGTGATATCCGCCATCGCCCACGCCGCATCCATCGGAACAATGGCTCCGAGCATGACCACAACGGCACAGAGAATATGGAACACCCGCATGAAGTTTTTCGACGGGTGACGCTTCTTATTCAGAAAGATCAGGGCATTATCCACATAATAGAGATTGCCCAGAAGCGTAGTGAAAGCAAACAGCACCAGCGACACGGTAATGAAGACCGGTCCCGCCCCCTTAATGACCGTAGAGAGTGCATTCTGCACATAGGGCGCACCGGAAACGGCTTCGTTCCTCTCCACTCCGCTCGAAAGGCACATGAGCGCCGTGGCCGTGCACAGAAGAAGGGTGTCGATATAGACAGACAGCGTCTGCACCAGTCCCTGCTTCGCCGGGTGAGAGACCTTCGCCGACGCCGAGGCATTCGGCGCCGAACCGACACCTGCCTCGTTCGAATAAAGGCCACGCTTGATACCGTAGATCATGCAGGATCCGGCCACACCGGAGAAGATCGCCCGGAAGTCGAAGGCATCCTCGAAGATCATGAGAAACATCTTCGGTACGCTCGTGATATGGACACCGATCACCAGAAGCGAAATGGCCACATAGGCCACACCCATCACCGGAACGATGACACTCGTGATCTTCACGATACGCTTGCCGCCGCCGAGGAGGCAGTAGCCGGTCAGGACCGCCAAGATCGCACCCACGATAAGCGGTGTGCTCTTCGGATCATAGAAGGAATACGCCTCGAAGCTGGACTGCAGATTATACGAACAAAGAAGATTAAATCCCACTGCGTATGTCGCGATCAGGAACACACAGAAAACACCCGCAACCAGCGGCGCGTGCAGTGCTTTTTCAATATAATAGGCAGGGCCGCCGAAGCACTCCCCGTCCGGATTTTTCTTCTTGAAGATCTGCGCCAGGGTACTCTCGATAAAGGCCGATGACGCACCGATGATGCACATCAGCCACATCCAGAAACAGGCACCCGGACCGCCGAGGCAGATCGCGGTCGAGACACCGACGATGTTTCCCGTACCCACACGGGACGCCGTGGAAACGAGCATCGCCTGAAGCGACGAGACATTTTTCTTATCCTCCGGCGGTTCCTTCAGAAGGCGGAGCGATTCCGGAAACAGACGGATCTGCACGCCCCTGGTCCGAAGTGTGAAATACAGACCGGCGATGGTCATCACGATGATCAGTATCGGGTAATACATCACACTGTCTATCTGATTCAGGATATTCTCGATCATAAGCCCTCCGCCCCATCGGGTCCGATCCGGCAAATGCGCCGGGTGGGTGTTCCTGTTCTACTGATTACTTACTGCGCATTGACGTTCTGGATATACATCTCCTTCGGGATCATCGGCACCTCCAGAGACGCGATGGTCTCCCGGGAAAGAGTCAGATTCTTCTCGTACTCTTCTCCCGCCGCCGTAAATCTCGCCAGAAGCGGGTCGGCCACAGGCGCCGCCGCAGGGATATTCAGCATCGGTGTTTCCGGTACACATACGATATCGTGATCCGGGAAGCAATGCTTACACATCTCCCGAAGGCCGTCGAAGTTTCCTTCCCAGTCCGGGAATCCGCAGCCACAGATGACCAGCGTATGGATCTTCGAGAAATCCGCCAGCGCTTCGTGATGGACGGTACCGTCTTTCTCCTGCACCATATCCATCTTCACCAGAGGGATCGTTCTATCGAGTACGGCCTTGAGGTGGGACGGCATCGCATAGCAGTAAAGAGGGAAACTCCAGATGATCACATCCGCCTTCACATACTGATCCAGGATCGCGTTCTGATCGTCCTCGATCACACAGTGTCCGTCAAGTTTCTGCCAGCATCCGAAGCATCCCATACAGGGAGAGATCTTCTTGTCGATCACATTGATCACCGTGACCTCATGCTTCTGCTCCTTATTGAGGCCTTTGAGAAAGGCCTCCGTCAGACGGAACGTATCACTTTTCTTCTTCGGGCTGCCATTTAATACCAGGATTTTCATTTCTACACTACTCCTTGAATATGATTTTTCTCCACTTCACCGACCCCGTTTCGGCTTCGATGCTCCCCATATTTTATTAAATAGTAAAAACACCTTCTTGATAAGCCCCATTAAATTATCTTGTTCTACGGAAGCATCTCCCGCCCTGTCAGAAGGGCCACCATCTTCCAGCCGAACCGGTCCTTCCGAAGACTTTCCTTCTCCGGCCGGAAGCCCAGATCGTAATAGATCTTACAGGCGAGCCAGGTATTCGTCTGCGTATGGATCTTGACTCTCCTGTATCCCAGATCCTTCATGACCCGAAGCACATATGTGATCAGCGGTTTCGAAAGCCCTTTGCCCTGTGCAGTCTTCTTTACTGCGACCCAGTGGAGCTGCCCTTCCTCCGGATCCGGTTCTTTATGAATATCGTAGAA
>JAEEIT010000001.1 GCA_016281535.1 Clostridia bacterium
CTGGCCGGTGTCGGTGTGCTGACGATCGCTCTGATGGTACTTGGATGGAATCCCTTCGGATCTTCCAAGAATGTGAAGAATGCCGGCTCCAGAGAAGCCATCATCGCGGAAGAAGAGAAGTTCCATGGCATTATCCTTACGAACGAGAATGTGATGACCCAGCTCAATGAGATCTCCGAGCTGATGACCTATTCACAGGAATATGCGGGAAGAGCGTCTGTGGTCGATTCGATCCAGGTCCCGTACACGGATATGGATATCTGGGGCACACAGCATGAGATCGAGATCCTGTATTCCGGTACGATCAAAGTCGGATATGATCTGCGTCAGGTCAAGGCCGTCGTGAACAACCAGAAGAAGGAGATCTACATCCAGCTTCCGAAGAATCCGATCGTGGACAACAATCTCCCGCAGGAGAATGTCACATGCGTACAGGACAACAATATCTTTAACCCGATCCGTGCAGACGAAGTCAGTGTCCGTCTGACCGAGATCAAGTCTCAGCAGCTCCAGGCCGCCATCGATAACGGTATATTCGAGAAGGCCGAGCACCACATGAGAGAAATCATTATCAAAGCACTCGCGACGCTTCACAGCGAGTACAAGGTCGTGTTCTTAGACTCAGTAGCACTTTAATATATCTGAGTAAACGCGGCGAGAAGATGTGTTCTTCTCCTACCACCTCCGCGTTAGGATCCGGAGCCGTTTCCGAAAGGGACGGCTCCTTTCCTTTTCCCGGATGTGGCTGTGCAAGGGTGTCCGCTGAGAGGCGAATCGACGAGGAAAAAGACTTCGGAGGAGGCAAATGTTGGAGGATATGCCGTATGCCGCGCACGCCGCAGGTTCCGGTGCGTGTGCTATAATAGCGCGGATGTGAAAAAATGTGGTGGAAAGGATCGAACCGGCGGTGGAGAAGAATAGCGGAAAAACAGACGTGGCATCCGGCACGAAGTGCGGAATCGCCGGCCGAGCAAGTGCATTCTTTAAGAAAAACACGGTGATGTGCATCGCGGCGGCACTGGCCATCGTAACGGCCTTTCTGGTCCCGCCGGATAAGACGTACCTCGGTTACTTCGATCTTCGCACATTGACGTGCCTGTTCCTGACGCTGGCTGTGATCTGTGCCCTGAAGGACATCCGGTTCTTCGGGATCGTGGCCCAACGCATCGTTGTGACGACCGGGAATCTGCGGCTTCTGGCGCTGGCGCTCGTCTATATCACATTTATCGGCTCGATGCTCATCGCCAACGACATGGCCCTGATCACGTTCCTGCCGCTCGGGTATTTCGCCCTTTCCGTTACGAAAAACGAGGAGAAGATGGCGTATATCTTCATCCTTCAGAATATTTCCGCCAACCTGGGCGGGATGCTGACTCCCTTCGGAAATCCGCAGAATCTCTATCTGTATTCCCACTTCGCGATCCCGACGGGCGAGTTCATGCGGATCATGTTCCCGCCGTTTCTTCTTGCGATCGCCATGCTGACGGGAATGTGCTTCCTGCTTCCGAGAACGGAGCTGGTCATTCGTGACGACTCCGGACAGAAACTGAATAAGAAACGCACGGCGCTGTATCTTCTGCTGTTCGCGTTCTCGCTTCTGATCGTTTTCCGCCTGATCCCGTACTGGCTGGGACTTCTGATCATACCGGCGGTGCTCCTGTTCGCGGATCGGAAAGCCTTCGGCGAGGTGGACTGGGGACTTCTTGCGACATTCGCTCTCTTCTTCGTCTTCTCGGGCAACATGGCCCGGATCACGGAAGTGCAGGACTTCGTGGGCGGACTTCTGACGAGAAGCCCGCTTCTGGTGAGCATCTGCTCGTGCCAGGTCATTAGTAACGTGCCGTCAGCGATCTTGCTGTCGAGATTTACGGATAACTACAGGGAACTGCTGCTGGGGGTGAATATCGGCGGAACGGGGACGCTCATCTCGTCGCTGGCGAGCCTGATCACCTTCAGCCATTACCGGACACTGCGGCCCGGACACACGAAAGAGTATCTGGTGCTGTTTACGCTTCTAAACCTTTTGTTCCTTCTGGTGATGGGGGCGGCGGCGTGGTTCTTCTTCCGATGATTTCCATGGTTCTTATGACCTGAATCTGATACAATAGCAACGGGAGGTTAGATGATGAATAACCGTGTGATTACAATCGGACGTGAATTCGGCTCGGGCGGGCATGAGATCGGCATGAAGCTTGCCGAGCGCTTGGGCGTGCCTTTCTATGATAGAGAGCTCATTACGCTGGCAGCGGAGGAAGGCGGACTGGATCCGAAGCTGATCGAGAGAAACGAAGAGGGTGCGCACCGTATGTCCGACCGTGGAAGGGGACGTATGCCGTTCTTCTCACTGTCCTATACGCCGGACGTGTCCGACGCGATCCATCTGCAGCAGTGCAAGGTCATTAAGGATCTGGCGGCGAAAGGACCGTGCGTCATTGTCGGGCGCTGCGCGGATTTCGTCCTGCGCAACGAAGGCAGCATCAACGTATTCATCGCAGCGAGCATGCCCTATAAGATCCAGCGGAAGCGACGTGTCGCCGTCGAGAAGGCGGACTATACCGACGAGCAGATGGAGCGGTACATCAACGACATGAATACCGCCCGTGCGAATTACTATAACCACTACACGAACGGCAAATGGGGCAATAGCGGCACGTACCACCTGTGTGTGCATTCGGACCTGGTCGACGTGGATGGCGCCGTGGAGACGATCCTGGCCTATCTTGAGAATATAAAGTGAGGAAAGATCTATGAAAACGAAAGTATTTATCGATGGCAGTGAAGGCACGACCGGACTTCGGATCTTCGAACGTTTCGAAGGAAGAGACGATATCGAGATCATGAGGATCGATCCGGAACTTCGTAAGGATTCCGCAGAGCGCAGCAAGCTGATCAATGCATCGGACATTTCTTTCCTGTGCCTGCCGGACGTGGCGGCCAGAGAATCCGTGAGCCTGATCGATCCGGATAACGACCATACCGTGATCATCGACACATCCACGGCGCACAGGACCGAAGAGGGCTGGGCGTACGGTTTCCCGGAACTGTCGGATGCACATAGAGAGGCCATTACGAAAGGGAACCGCATCGCGGTGCCGGGGTGCTATGCATCGGGATTCATCTCCCTGGTGTACCCCATGGTTGCAGGCGGCGTGATCCCGCAGGATTACCCGGTCAGTGCTTTTGCCATATCGGGATATAGCGGCGCGGGGAAGAAGACCATCGCCGTATATGAGAGCCCGGACCGCCCGTCGCAGTTCGCGTCCGGACGCGAGTATGCACTTTCGCAGCAGCATAAGCACCTTAAAGAAATGAAGGCCATCACGGGCATCGAAAGAACGCCTCTGTTCTCGCCGATCATTGACGACTACTACAGCGGCATGATCGTGTCGGTACCGCTCTATGCGGATATGCTGAGTAAGAAGTTGACGCCGGCGGAGCTTCTTCAGTTCTTCCGCGACTACTACGCGGGCAAGGCATTCATCCGGGTCGCCGAAGACGACGACGAAATCGCCGCAAGTGGTTTTGTCGCGGGAAATGAACTGTCCGGATGGGACGGGCTGAAGATCTATGTGACCGGTAACGACGAGCGGATCGTGGTGACGTCGCAGTTCGATAATCTCGGCAAGGGCGCATCGGGCGCGGCGATCCAGTGCATGAATCTCCGGATCGGCTGTGACGAGGCAAAAGGACTGAATCTGTGAGAAAAGGAAGTAAATAGGAGGTCTTATGAAAAAGTACGAAGAACTGGAAATGGAAACCATTGCATTTACGGAGGATGTCATTCTGACAAGTCCCTCGGATACTGAGGATGATACGTCCATCACGCTGCCGTTCGTTCCGATCCAACCGAAACAATAAGGGGCGGGGACTTGCTTATTGACTTTTCGATAGGGCAAGCGTACAATTTCTCCATGCAATGAAGGTGCGTAAGTAGTTCCTGCCTCGAACCTGTGAAGAAGAGAGTCGTGTCACCGGCTGAGAGCACGACCGCAGAGGGCGGGATGAATTTCAACACTGGAGCGTTCTTGCGAAAACGGCGGGATCTCGGCATCCGCGTTGAGTAAGTAAGATGCAGGCGCAGCATTACAGGCGCGAAAGAAAGGGCGGACCCCAAAGGTCCGAACATGGGTGGTACCGCGAAGGTGCGAAGTAAGCGAATTCGTCCCATGGCAATGGAAACGTTGTCATGGGATTTTTGTTTCGATAGGAAGTGCCCAGAAGGAGGCAGCGGCGGAAGCCGGCTGTGCAGGAAAGGGCAGGGCGGAAGCTAGTATAACAGGAGGAAAACATGGCGGAACTTGGTGAATTAAGAGAGAAACTCAGTGAGATCAGAAGTAGAATCGAGAGTGATCTTACGGGGATCTCGAGCAGTAAGGGCGTGTATGAGTACAGAAAGAGTGTCATGGATGCCAAGGAGGGAAAGATCGGCTCACTCATGAAGGAAATGGGCAAGATCCCGAAGGAGCTGAAGGCGGACTACGGCAAGATGGTCAATGAGATCAAGAACTGGGCGCAGGAGAAGTTCGATGCGCTGGATGCCGAGCTGAAGGCGAAGGAGC